>CANRHK010000274.1 GCA_947630395.1 uncultured Oscillospiraceae bacterium | reverse complement strand
CCTAGGGGCAGTCCCGGCAGGTTGTGGTAAGCGTAGATCTCTGAAATGCCGTTCTCCCGGAGGAAGGAGGCGCACTCCTTGGCCCCCTGCCCCGTCTCCTCCGCATGCTGAAAGAGAAGATAGACGTTTTTGTCCGCGCCGGACTCCTCCAGCTCCAGGGCGAAGCCCGCCAGGGACGCGCTGTGGCCGTCATGGCCGCACTTGTGCCCCACGCCGGGGCACTGGGAGCGGTAGGGCACCAGCCCCTCCGGCTCCCCCACCGGCACCGCGTCCATGTCCGCCCGGAAAGCGATGGAGGGCTTTCCCTCCCCGGCCCGGTGGACGGCGTAGAACCAGCGGCCCCGGTCCACCAACTCCAGATGGGTGCACTCCCGCAGAAACGCCATTAGCCGGCCCTTGGTCCAGGACTCCTCCATAGACAGCTCCGGGCGGCAGTGCAGCTCATGCCGCAGCGCCACGGCCAGGTGGTAATTGCTCTCTCTCATGTCCCCGCGCTCTCCTTATGTCGATCCGGGCGTCACTCCGCCGCCCGCTTCTCCCGGAGGAACGTCTCCACCTCCTGGATCTGCCGCGCGGTCTCCGTGACGGCGGTTCCGCCGTAGCTCTTCCTCTGGTTCATGCAGGTCTCCAGGCGCAGCGCCTCGTACACGTCCTCCTCAAAGAGGGGCGACACCTGCCGCAGCTCCTCCAGACTCAGCTGCTCCAGGGTCTTCCCGTGCTCCACGCAGTAGTAGACCAGATTGCCCACCGCGGTGTAGGCATCGCGGAAGGGCACACCCTTCTTGGCCAGGTAGTCGGCGCAGTCGGTGGCGTTGGTGAAGCCGCCCCCCGCCGCCCGGCGCATGTTCTCCGGCAGCACCCGCATGGTGCGGATCATCCCCGTGAACACCCGCAGGCAGACCTTGACGGTGTCCACGGCGTCAAACACCGCCTCCTTGTCCTCCTGCAAGTCCTTGTTGTAGGCCAGGGGGATGCCCTTCAGGGTGGTGAGCAGGCCTATCAGATCGCCGTAGACCCTTCCGGTCTTTCCCCGGACCAACTCCGCCACATCCGGGTTCTTCTTCTGAGGCATGATGGAACTGCCGGTGGAGAAGGCGTCGTCCAGCTCGATGAACTTAAACTCCCAGCTGCACCAGAGGATGACCTCCTCGGAGAAGCGGCTTAAGTGCATCATGAGGATGGAGAGGTCGCTCAGCAGCTCCAGGGCGTAGTCCCTATCGGACACACCGTCAATGCTGTTGGACATGGGCGCCGCGAAGCCCAGGGCCTTGGCCGTCTCCCATCGGTCGATGGGGTAGGTAGTCCCCGCCAGGGCGCCGCTGCCCAGGGGGCAGAGGTTCATCCGCTCCCCGCAGTCCGCCAGCCGGCCATAGTCCCGCCGCAGCATGGCGGCGTAGGCCAGCAGATGGTGGGCAAAGGAGATGGGCTGGGCCCGCTGGAGGTGGGTGTATCCCGGCACCACCGTCTCCTGGTGCTGCCTGGCCTGATCCAGCACCGCCTCCATAAGGTCCAGCACGTCCTCCTGGATCTCCCGGATCTCCCGGCGGAGGTTGAGCCGCAGATCCACCGCCACCTGGTCGTTGCGGCTGCGGCCGGTGTGGAGCCGCTTGCCGGCGTCGCCGATCCGCGCGGTCAGCAGGGTCTCCACGTTCATATGGATGTCCTCGTTGTCCTCGGTAAAGGCCACCCGCCCCGCCTCGGCGTCCTCCAGGATGCTTTGGAGGCCCGCCTGGATCTGCTCGTTGTCCTCCCGGGAGATGATGCCGCGATCCGCCAGCATGGCGGCGTGGGCCATACTGCCCTGGATATCCTCCCGGTACATCCGGGAGTCCACCTGGATGGATGCGTTAAAGGCGTTCACCAGCTCGTCGGTCTCTTTCTGAAAACGTCCACCCCACAACTTCATGGAGCAGCCCTCCTTACATTACAAGATAAGTAATACGAAACCAGTATGAGGATAGCAAAAACCTCCAGGCTTGTCAAGGGCGGGGCTTCACTCATACAGCGCCCGCCGCCACCGGTGGCCCCGGTAGCGGTGGAGCAGGAGCGCGAAGCGGCACATGTTGTCCGCCACCATGCACCACCACACCGCCCGCAGGCCCAGGTGGAACACATTCACGCAGAACCAGGTGGAGAGCAGCCGCACCAGCCACATGCAGGACACGGAGATGACAAAGGGCGCACGGGTGTCCCCCGCCCCGTTGAAGGTGCCCTCCAGGATGATGACCACGGCGTAGAAGGGCTCCGCCCCCGCCACAATCCGCAGCGCCTGGGCGCCCTGGGCGATGACCTGGGGATCCCTGGTAAAGAGGGCCATGAGGGGCCGGGGGAACAGAAACAGGAACACGCTCAGTATCCCCATGAGCGCCACGGCGATGATGACGATGGAGAAGGAGTAGTCCATCAGTTTTTTCTCGTCCTTCCCCCCGATGCTGTAACCGGCCAGGGTGGCCGCCGCGGCCTGCATGCCGTAGCCGGGGATGTAGAACGCCTGCTCCGCCGTCAGGGCGATGGC
>CANRHK010000273.1 GCA_947630395.1 uncultured Oscillospiraceae bacterium | reverse complement strand
ACTGCTTGCACAGCAGCTCCCCGTCCACGCAGAAGATACCCACATCCCCCACCGCCAGGGGGTCCCGATTCACATAGGCGCTCGAGCCGTCCAGGATGTAAGGCTCCATGGAGTCCCCTTGGATACGCACCGCGAATTCCGCCCCCTGGGGCACGTCTCCGGTGACGTCGATGTAATCAAAGTCCTCCCCGAAGACCGGAGACATGAAGCCCGCCGCCGCCGGACTGCGGTAGAGGGGGATCTGCCGCACCTCCTGGATGGGCGCCTCCGTGTCCACATCCGCCTGATACGCCGTCAGGGCCCCCGCCACCGCTTGCAGGGTCTGGCGGCCCGTGGCGCGGAGGGAGCGGTAGCGCTCCACCAGCTGCCGCTCCTCCACCGAGCACACAAAGGCCTGCCCGGCGATGGCGTCCTGATAGAGATAGTTGGGCTCTACGTCCAGCACCCGGAACATCTGGAGGAGGACGTCCTCCCGCACCGCGTTCTGGCCGGTCTCGTAGTTGCTGACAGCCGATAGGCTGACGCCCAGGGCTTTCGCCAGCTCGCCCCGGCTCATGCCCAGTTCCTCCCGTCGCTCCCGCAGCCTCTGTCCAAAGCTCATAGCGCGCCTCCTGCCGGTTAGTGATTACAGTATAACTGAAGCTATTGAAAAAATCAACAGAAAATCTAAAAATAGTGCTTGACAAATCCTGGCCGCTGTGGTAGGATAGCCGCATAAAGAACGTATGTTCTAAATATGGGCAATCAGGGAGAACGTTGCCCGCTCCCACCAAACAAACGCCGCTGTGCTTGCGGCACAGCGGCGTTTGTTTGGTGGGAGCGGGTGGATTCGAACCACCGAAGTCGTCGACAACAGATTTACAGTCTGCCCCCTTTGGCCACTCGGGAACGCTCCCATGCAGAGCCCACCAAAAGGTCTCCCTATTCACTTACTGCCTTAAGGAGGTTGGAGCTGGTAGACGGACTCGAACCCCCGACCTGCTGATTACAAATCAGCTGCTCTACCAACTGAGCTATACCAGCACGATTAGCAGCAGATTGTATGTTAGCAGAAATTTTCCCGTTTGTCAACCATAAATTTTGGAATTTCAGGAGGAATTTTTTTGCGCATGATACGAAAGAGAAGCCGGGACGCCCAGCGGGCGTACCCGTTGGCACAGTGCGCCCGTTGCGGAGGGGATCTCTACGCCGGAACGCCCTGCTGGCGTCTGGCGGGGCGGACGCTCTGCGAGGACTGCGTCGCGCCGTGGCTGCTGGAGGAGCTGGCGGCGTTTCACATCCGCTGTGGGGAGGTGAGGTTATGACGCTGCTGCGGATGGCTGTCAGCTACCGGAAGAGCGCGGAGTTGATCCGGCTGCGGATCTATGCTTTAAAGGAGGCGGCCAAGACCGCTGACGGGAAAGAGAAATCCCAACTGGAGCAGCGGATCCGGGATCTGAGCTCCATGTACCGGGACACCCAGGAGATTGCCCGAGTGCTGGAGCGCTACTACGACAGGAGGTATCACAACCATGGCGGCCCCAGACCGTAGGCCGGTGGAGAAGGCCACCGCCGTCCGGGACAATGAGTTTCTGGGCGACCTGACGGCGTGGAACCGGGCCCACAGCCGGGACAACAGTGAGCAGATCGAGCGTCTGCGCCGGAATATGCGGCGGGTCCGCAACGCCGAGCTGACGCCCCGGCAGGAGGAACTGCTCCACCTCTACTACGACCAGGGGCTGAGCATGTCCCAGATTGCCAAGCAGCTGTACATCGACAAGTCCACCGTCTCCCGTACCCTTGCCCGGGGGCGGAAGAAGCTGAAGCGGTATCTGAAATACAGCTTTTGAGAGCGCCCCGCCGCCCGGCGGGGTGTTCCTATTGGTCCTCCAAGTCCTCCGAAAGCACCGTCGTGATGACATGTATCTCCGCTTCCTTCGCCGACAGGTACATCTCCTCGCACTCCCGCTGCGCCGCAATCAAAAGCTCAATTGCCTTTTCCGACGCCCGGAACATTTTTAGATACATTTCTTTGTAGTCCGGCATTTTGTCACCCCCGAGTCGATTATAACATATTTCGGAGATTACGCAAGTGCGTATACGCAGAAATAGAACTTTCGATAGTATGACTATCGGAGGATGATGCAGAATGTCGGTTAAGAATGCGGTAGCGGCGAGATTTCAGGAAATATGTGCACAGCGCGGCATCAAGCCCAACGCCCTGGCGGTTTTGGCCGGGGTGACGCCGTCAACGGTGTACAGTATGTTGGATGCCAGACGGCGGGATATCTCTATTGTCACCATCAAGAAGCTCTGTGACGGGCTGGGGATCACCCTGGGCGAGTTTTTCAGCGCCCCGGTGTTTGACGGGCTGGAGCAGGAGATCAAGTAGGAACGGATGTCCCCATCCGCCTGGCGGCAGACTGTTGCGTTACGATACATTGCGGGCGGCCACAGGCCACCCCTACGGTTCGGGTCCCGCGAGGCAGGCATGGGGCACGAAGGGTAATGAGCACTCCACTACGTGGGACGCGCCGAGGGATTTTTGCTG
>CANRHK010000272.1 GCA_947630395.1 uncultured Oscillospiraceae bacterium | reverse complement strand
GGGGCGAGTATACAGTAGAACGGCCTCCACACGCGGAGGCCCACCAAAAGTATCCGCGATTCGCGCGAGAGAAAACCCGTACGGCCCAAACAGGCGCCGGGGCGTGGACGCTGGACAGCGGATAAAATCTCGAGAAATTTTTTCTCAACCCTGAAGTCCCCGGCAGTTCGACCGAGATAGTAATAGAAACCCAAAACCAAACGGAGGGAGGTGAGAGCATGTTGACAACCATTCTGAGCGCGGTGGCCGGTCTCGGCACTTTCGGCGCCCTCGCGGGCGGCGTCATTGCCGAGGTCATCGGCACCGACGTGGCGGTGGGCACCGCGTGGGGCACCGTCGCCGGCGCGGGCACCGGCCTGTTGGCCGCTGTGGCGGATCTGGCCGAGGAAGCCGAGGAGGCGATCTTCAACTGATCCCCGCAGGGGACAAGCTCCTGCCAAGGCTCCAAAATCTGAGGAAAGGAGGAAATCTGTATGGGTATCTACGGTCCCGGGCGTCCCATGAAGTTCGACCCCTTCTCGGGGGCCGGACGCAAGCCCCCCAGCCGTCCCGGCGAGTATCGTATGCGCAGCGCTTCCGGCGCCATCACCTACATCGGCGAGACCAACAGCATCAACCGCCGGATGCACGAACACATGCGCACAGGCAAGCTGGCCCCCGGTTGCACGCTGGAGTACCAGCTGGCCGACGGCCGCTCCAGCTCCCGCACCCGCCGGATCCACGAGCGGGCGAAGATCGAGCAGCACAATCCCCTTCTAAACCGCTCCGGCGGCGGCGAAGGGCGCATCGCCAAAAAGCGCTGACCCTGCGGGGAAAGCGCGGAACAGTCCGGCGGTCAGGTAACAATCTGACCGCCGGACTGTTTTCGTATGTGCTCTTCGGCGATTCAGAGAAGCCGCTCAACCGGACTGCCGGCTAAAAGCGGGGAGTGTCCGCGCCCCTCCGCTGGCCCTGCTGTGGACCGACCCGGATATTGAGGCCCGCACCATCTCCGTCGCCAAGCAGGTCAACCGCAGAAACGGGAAACTGGTAGTCAGCCACAACCGTGTGAGGCAAAGGTGTACAAATTGATAACTCTGGGGAGAATTTTGAGGTATGATTATGGCGCGCCTGTTTTCTTTGTATACGCTGTATCGAAATACAATCGCGCAGCAGGAACTCACATCGACATGGTTGGGCCCCGGTATTCCTCGTGGTCATCCTCTCTGTGGCCCTGGGCGATCTTCTTCTCACGGATCTTCTGCCGCAGCTTGCGGTCCACCAGCATCCCTGTGGTCGAGAAAGACGGCAGGCTGTCCCGGAGGATGCGGCTCATGTGGTGGAGCAGCTGGGTGAGGGACAGCGCCACAGCGGGAGCGGCGCCCTGTGTCTGCCGGTCCAGCAGGAGCTGCGCGTAGGGATGGCCCTGCTCGGCGGACTGTGTCAGCCAGTACACCGCTGTCTCGCGGTCCGGGAGAATCTCCTGGCCGAAGAGGTACAGCTTGCCAAGGGCATACTGCGCGTAGGGATTCCCGCCCTTTGCCGCTTGGGCGAGGCAGTCTACCGCATTAGGGATATCTTTCTCCACTATTGCGCCCCGCAGATACTCTTTGCCCAGCCGGTAGGCGGCGCAGGTGTTCCCGTTCTGCGCGGCCTGCGTCAGCCAGTGCAGGCCGGTCCGCACATCCTGAATTTCCGGATCGTTTGAGAGTAGCAGCTTGCCCAGGGCATACTGGGACGGGGCGTGATTTTGCATCGCCGCACGGTGGAACCAGCGGCAGCTCTTGGACCAGTCGGGAATCAGCAGAGGGCCGTCCCGATAGAGCGTGCCCATCAGATACTGAGCGTGGACATCGCCGCTTTCAGCCAGCCGCTCCATTTCTTCAACTGCCCCATCGCGGTCCTCCAGAGAAGCCGTTGTGTCAAGGATGACATAGCGCAGTTGGCTGTAGAGCCAACTTGTGCCGTAGTCATCCATCAATTCATCCTCCATCTCAATACCCCTGTCCTCGAAGGTGAGCTTCCCCAGCCGGATGTTTTCCGCTTCCCGGAGTACCGCATTCTTGACAGAGCGGAACTCCTTCTGTTGTGAGAGGGGCGGACGCTTTTTCTGCTGGCCGGAGTAGAATTCATTCACCTCACATTGGAGCTCCCACCACTTGCCATAGCACTCATCCACGACAGGCAGTTTCTCCATCACGTCTACGATCTGGTCCACCAACGGTTCCAGAGCTTTTGGCAGGTAGCCATAGGACTTTTTGCCCTTGACTGCACCCAACTGTTGGGATAACTCCAGCATCAGGTTTTCGATTACCGGGTCACCGCAGTTGAGAAGATTGGGGTGGAATTGGGTTGGCAAGGTTATAGATACTCGAGGCCGGGGAAAATTCCGTGTAAACGACAAGGCTCGACAGTATGAAAGAGGCCAACTCTGTCAAGAATGGAAGTAGAAACCAAAATGACAGAGGAGAGGACAAACATGCAGCGAGTACCAGCGGAATTAATGCGAGAATATGTGCGGAGCCAGAACTTCACCAGCACAGCGGACATCATGGC
>CANRHK010000271.1 GCA_947630395.1 uncultured Oscillospiraceae bacterium | reverse complement strand
GTCCGCTGCACAGCCATCTTCAACCCTTTTGTGGGCCGGTATTTTGTGGATGATGTGTATGGGGTTGAGAAGCTATAAAACACATCAGGGCCTGTGCCTATGTGTGATTATAGAGAGAAAAAAGAAAGGGGTGAACTGAGTGGAGTGGACCATCCTGGGCTTTGTCGTTACCTTGACAATCCTGTGTGTGGCTGAAGAAATCGGCAATCAATTTGCGTGAGGAACAGGAGGACGATCATATGCCGGTGTTATTCGCCATTACCGCTGAGACATTCAGCAGCTTTGTGGAGGGCGTTGCGTTGGCCGTCAGTGTGTATCTGACCAGCCGGTGAGTATAACGTCCCGCAGCAGGATACGCAGCGGTAAAAAGAGCGGGCCGGGGGCAGGAGGAATCCTGCTCCCGGCATGGCTGGCATATTAGTTGGTAGAGAAAGAACACGACAGTTTTGGCGGTGGGATGTTCAAAGTTCAAACGGTCCAGCCGTGAAATACAGAACGTTTACCGGATGCAAAACCGATTGTACCAGTATACCAGAACAAAAATTTTGTGCGAATTGCCCAAAATGTACTGCGATAGATTGAACTCTCGCCTATGTGAAAGCACTTCAAAACCAGTTTTCGGTGGGAAAAAGTTACTACTTCACGGTGAAACACCGGTGGTTTATAAACATTATTTGGGGGTCTGTTTTGGGCCTGTTTTGGGAAAATAAAGCTTGACATTTTGATGCTTTTATGGTATAAAAAATTACCAATTCATTTGGCGACTGGATTACAGTCTATGGGTTCGATTCCCATGTGTCGTGCTGGTTATAGCTAGCCGATGGTGGATCAAACCCATAGGCTGTTTTTTATTCAAACATGTGCGGATAATTGCATAAATAAGCACTCAGATGCTGTATCATCGGTAAGATTCCGCTAAGGATTCCTTATAAAAATTATGGAGGTAACCCATGGAAAGACAACAGATTACAGCGCTAGAGTCCCTGCCTTTGGTGCTTCGCGTGGGAGATCTAGCCCCGCTCCTGGCCATTGGTAAGGCAGCCGCCTACGACTTGGTGCGCTGCGGAAAGATCCGCAGTATCCGGGTTGGACGCAACATCCTGATTCCTCGCTCCGCTTTTGAGGAGTTCTTGGATCAGGCGGGAACCTAATGACAACTACACATTATCGGGGATTGGGGGGCCGTATGAGCGGCCTCCCATAATTTTTGAGTAGGAGGACAGCATGGCACACAAAGGACAGAGCAAACGTGGAGCTTTTGGCGCAGGCACCATCCGTCAAAAGACGGTTCAGAAGAACGGTAAGTCCTATTCCTACTGGGAGGCACGCTATACCGCAGGCTACGATCCGGGTACAGGCCGCCAAGTTCAAAGGTCTATCACTGGGAAGACACAAAGAGAGGTAGCAAAAAAACTCCGGGAGGCCACAGCGATGCTAGACAATGGAACATACATTGCTCCTAGCAAGATGACGGTGGGGGAGTGGCTGGATATATGGGCGGAGAACTACCTTGGCAATGTCAAGCCATTCACCGCCGTGTCATACAGAGGACAAATCGAGAACCATATCAAGCCCGCCATTGGAGCAATCCGATTGGAGGCACTAAACGCCCACACCATCCAACGGCTGTATAATGACTTGGGGAAGCCGCACGGGGATTCAACACCCTTGTCAGCTAAATCTATTAAAAATGTCCATGGGGTCTTGCATAAGGCCCTCAATCAGGCTGTAGCAGTTGGATATCTGCGTTTTAATCCATCAGATGCGTGTATTTTGCCTCGGATTGTACGGAAAAAGCTGACCCCATTTGATGAGAAGCAGAGTAGGGAATTCTTGGAGGCACTCAAAGGGCATCCTCTGGAGGACCTGTTCACCGTTACGCTGTTCACGGGGATGCGGGAAGGAGAGGTGCTGGGACTAAAATGGGACTGCGTTGACTTTCAAAGGGGGACCATCCTTATTGATAAACAACTCCAGCGTGAAAAAAAGAAAAACGGTGCGTACATCTTTGCACCGCTTAAAAACGACAAAGCCCGCACCATTACTCCAGCACCCTGGGTGATGGATGTGTTGAAGCGCCATCTAGCCAGACAGACTGAACAGAGAGAGTATGCTAAAGAACTATGGGAGGACTCAGGCCTTGTATTCACGGATGAGGTGGGACACCATTTGGCTATTCATACGGTTTATAAAAAGTTTAAGGAGTTGGCGGCATCCATTGGATGCCCCGATGCCAGGGTGCATGATTTGCGTCATTCCTATGCAGTTGCCGCCATCCGCTCCGGTGATGATATTAAAACCGTCCAGGGAAATCTAGGTCATGCTACGGCTGCCTTCACGCTGGACGTATACGGACACGTCACAGACCAGATGAAAACAGCCAGCGCCGCCAGGATGGAGAACTATATCAAGGACATTTTGAAGCTATAAGGGAAACTCAAAGGGAAACCGTTCTCGGTAGAATCGAAAAAACCCCTGGAACCGTTGGCTTGATAGTGATAAGGAACTAATTGAACTTTTCAACTATCAGCTGATGGTTTCGGGTGCAGAAAGGCCTCAT
>CANRHK010000270.1 GCA_947630395.1 uncultured Oscillospiraceae bacterium | reverse complement strand
GGTCATGATGTAGCACTGCTGGACCTCGTCGGGGTTGGCCCTGGCCCAGGCGTTGTCCTTGCGGGTGGTGTAGTAGGTCGAGTAGATCTTGGCCCCCACGTTCTTCAGCTCCGGCGGGAACTCGGTGCCGTCGCAGTCCCGGATGGCGTCGGCCCCCAGCTTTTTCAGTACCTCCAGGGTCTCGGGCACCACGTCCAGGTCGGTGGGGATGGTCACGCGGCCAAATGTCTTATTCATGCAAAAACCTCAATTCAAAATGATGCGCGTCCCGGATACGCCGGACTGCCGTCACCGGGCGAAAATGCCGGTTGACCACATTGGCCGGAAGCGGCAGTAAAGTTCTTTTTGGTTACTTTTTCTTTCAAGAAAAAGTAACTTACCCCTTCATGCCGCCGCCGGTGACGCCGGCAATGATCTTCTCGGACAGGAAGACATACAGCAGGAAGGTGGGCAGGAACACGATAATGACGGCGGCAAACAGCCCGCCCAGGTTGCCGGTGTACTTCATGGAATTGATGAGCTGGAGCAGGCCCACGCCCACCGGGGTCATCTCCTTGGTGTTGGCGAAGATGAGGGCCATGAAGAACTCGTTCCACACGGACAGGAAGTTAAAGATGGTCACGGTGACTACCGCCGGCTGGATCAGGGGCAGCATGATGGCGCTGAACGTCCGGGCGGGGGAGCAGCCGTCCAGGGCGGCGGCCTCCTCATAGCCCCGGGACAGGGTGGCGAAGAAGTCCAGCAGGTAAATGGTAGTGTAGGGCACCCGGAGCATGATGTACAGAGCGACAAGCAGGACGGGGCCCTTGATGCCCCATTTCACCGCCAGGGAGTACAGGGGCATGATGATCATGATGGCGGGCACGCTCATGGCGGCCACCAGGGTGACGCGCAGGGCCTTGCTGCCCACGAACTTCCAGCGGGAGAGCACATAGGCCGCCGGAGCGGCGATGGCCAGCACCCCCGCGCTGGAAACGGTGGCGTAGATCAGGGAGTTGCGGAAGAACAGGGATACGTTCTGGGCCTGCCAGGCGGTGACATAGTTCTCCCAGTGGAACCCAGAGGCGAACTTCAGCGTATTGCCCATGTTGATCTCCCGGGAGGTGGAGAGGCTGGCGGCGAAGATCCAGAACAGGATCACCGCCGTGAAGGCCACCCAGGCGATGACGATGAGATAGCCGGGGAGAAGCCTGAGCTCCTTGACCCAATTGATCTTTTCGCGGTATTTCTTCTTTTCCATGTCGCTCCCTCCCTCAGTATTCCAGATCCGAGTCCTTCAGCAGGACGTTGGATACCAAATACACGGCAATGATGATGAGCGTCAGCACCACGCCCACCGCGGCGCCGGCGCCGGCGTCCCGGTTGACCACTCCCTTGCCGCCGAACACCGTGTCATACAGGTACACCACCGGCACGATGGTGGAGCCCTGGGTGTCCACCGGGGAGAACAGCTTGGTCCACAGGAAGAAAGTGGTGGTGTTGATGCTCCAGAAGGTGACGGAGGTCTTGATGACCCCCCGCAGCAGGGGCATGGTGAGGGTGAAGAACTGCTTCACCTTGCCGGCCCCGTCCAGGGTGGCGGCCTCGTACAGGTCGCCGGGGATGCCCTCGATGCCGCTGATGTAGATCAGCATATAGTAGCCCACGCTGCCGAAGATGTAGGCGGCCAGCATGGCCCAGAACTTGCTGTCGGTGCCCAGCCACTGGAACTTCTCCAGCCCCAGCTTGGTCAGGATTCGGTTAAGCAGGCCGTACTCGTAGTTGAACACATACTGCACCCACATGGTGGCCAGAGCCACCGCGCTGACGATATTGGGCATATAGATGGCCGCCCGGAAGAACTTTTTGAATCGGATGCCGCTGGTGAGGATGACCGCCATCAGCATGGACAGGGCCAGGGTGATAACCCCGCCCACGATCCAGATCATCATCATGTTCTTCATGGAGGTCAAAAACCCGGAGGCATGGAAGATCTTGTAGTAGTTGTCCAGACCGTTGAAGGTCCACTCAACGGGATCGGAGGTCAGCTCCGACACCTGGAAGAAGCTCATGATCACCGTTCGGATCACGGGGTAGACGTACATCAGCGCCAGGGTGACGACGGTGGGCGCTATGAACAGCGCGATCATCGTCCTGTTTTTCCTCATTCCGGGATCACCTCAAATCATCACAATTTTTGAAGAAAAAACAGGCGGCGCCAAAAGGCGCCGCCTGTTTTGGGCACATTCTCAGTACAGGGCGTCCATCGCGGCGGCGGCATCCGCGCCGGTGGCGTACTTGCCCTCAAAGAGCTCGGTGAAGAAAGTCTTCATATCGTTCCACTGAGGCGTGGTGTTCAGGGAACCGCACCAGCTCATGGGGCTCTTGGCGCTCTTCAGAGCCTCCACGCAGGGGGCCAGGGAGCCGGGAGCGGTGTTGTTGGGATCGGCGGGGATCTGGGCGCAGGTGTCGGCCATCTTCTGGTCGAACTCGCCGGTGACCAGCTTCATGCAGAAGTCAAAGGCGGCCTGCTTGTTCTCGCTGTAGGCGGTGATGGCCAGGGAGTTGGTGCCGCAATAGGTGACGGGATCAACTCCCTGGCCATCAC
>CANRHK010000269.1 GCA_947630395.1 uncultured Oscillospiraceae bacterium | reverse complement strand
AACCCATGTGGCGCTTGCGGCCGGCCTTGCCGATCTGGACGTTCTCGTGGTCGATGTTGCCCACCTGCCCGATGGTGGCATTGCAGTTGAGGCGGATGATGCGGACCTCGCCGGAGGGCATACGCACCTGGGCGTCAGTGCCCTCCTTGGCCATCAGCTGGGCGGCGGTGCCGGCGGAGCGGACCATCTGGCCGCCCTTGCCGGGGTGCATCTCGATGTTGTGGATGATGGTGCCCACGGGGATGTTGGCCAGAGGCAGGGTGTTGCCGGGCTTGATGTCGGCGGCGGCGCTGGAGAGCACCTTGTCGCCCACGCTGAGGCCCACGGGGGCCAGGATATACCGGCGCTCACCGTCCTCGTACTCCACGAGGGCGATATAGGCGCTGCGGTTGGGGTCATACTCGATGCGGAGGACCGTGGCGGGCATGTCCACCTTGTCCCGCTTGAAGTCGATAACGCGGTACTTGCGCTTGTTGCCGCCGCCGCGGTGGCGGACGGTGATCTTGCCGTAGCTGTTGCGGCCGGCGTTCTTCTTGATGACCTCGGTCAGGCTGTGCTCGGGCCGGGCGTGCTTATCCACGCCGTCGAAGCCGGAGACCGTCATATGCCGCCGGGACGGAGTCGTGGGCTTGTAAGATTTAATCGACATTGTTCTGCTTCCTCCTTACACCATACCCTCGAACATCTCGATGGTCTTGGAATCCTCGGTCAGCTGGACGATGGCCTTTTTCCAGGCCTTGGTGCGGCCGGGGCGGGCGGCGCCCATGCGCTTGGCCTTGCCGGGCACGTGCATGGTGTTGACCTTGGCGACCTTGACGCCGAAGATCTCCTCCACAGCCTTCTTAATCTCAATCTTGCCGGCGGCGGGGGCCACCTCGAAGACGTACTTCTTGTCGGCCACGGCGGACATGGAGCGCTCGGTGATGATGGGGCGAATGATGACGTCGTAAGAGATCATTATGCGTACACCTCCTCGATAGTGGCGAGGGCGGCCTGGTCGACAACCAGGTACTTGGCGGTGAGAATGTCATAGACATTCAGCATGTTGGCGGTGGTGGTGGTGACGCCAGGGATGTTCCGGGCGGACTTGACCACGTTCTCGCTGACCGCTGGGGTGACCACAACAGCCTTGCCGTCGCAGTTCACAGCGTCCAGGAAGCCCTTGAAGCTCTTGGTCTTGATGGCGTCCATGGCAATGGAATCCACCACGATGATCTTCTCCTCGGCGGCCTTGGCGCTCAGCACGCTCTTGAGAGCCAGGCGGCGGACCTTCTTGTTCACCACGTAGCGGTAGGAGCGGGGCTTGGGGGCGAAGGCGATGCCGCCGTGGGTCCACTGGGGGGCCCGGGTGCTGCCCTGGCGGGCGTGTCCGGTTACCTTCTGGCGCCAGGGCTTCTTGCCGCCGCCGGAGACCTCGGCGCGGGTCAGGGCGCTCTGGGTGCCCTGCCGGCAGTTGGCCAGGTGGTTCTTGACCACCTCATGCACAACGTACATGTTGGGCTCGATGCCAAAGATGGAGGGGGCGAGCTCCACTTCGCCGACCTGATTGCCGGCCATGTTCAAAACTTTTGTCATTTCTCAGCTCTCTCCTTTCCCTTACCGTCTCGCGGAGGCCTTCTGCGGGTTGACACGGGCGGAAGCCTTCTGCGGGTTGGCGCTGATACCGGCGTCGGCCTTCTTCTCGATGATGGTCTTGGCGGTGGAGCGGATGGTGACCAGGCCGCCCTTGGGGCCGGGGATCGCGCCGCGGACCACGACCATGTTCAGCTCAGGGTCAACCTTAACCACGTCCAGGTTCATGACGGTGACCTGGTCCACGCCCATGTGGCCGGCCTCAATCTTGCCCTTCCACACGCGGCTGGGGTCGGTGCCGGAGCCCATGGAGCCGGGGTGCCGGGCCACGGGGCCGGTGCCGTGGGTGGACTTCAGGCGGTGGGCGCCGAAGCGCTTGATGACGCCGGCGTAGCCCTTGCCCTTGCTGACGCCGGTGACGTCCACGTGGTCGCCCACGGCGAAAGTGTCGGCCTTCACGATGTCGCCCACGTTCATGTCGGCGGCCTTGTTGAGCTTGAACTCCTTCAAATGCTTCTTGGGGGACACGCCGGCCTTGTCCAGGTGGCCCTTCTCGCCCTTGGTCAGCTTGTGCTCAGAGACGTCCTCAAAGCCCAGCTGCACGGCGGCGTAGCCGTCCTTCTCGACGGTCTTTTTCTGCACCACGACACAGGGACCGGCCTCAATGACAGTGACCGGAATCACCCTGCCGTCGGTGTCGAAGATCTGGCTCATGCCGACCTTCTTGCCGATGATTGCTTTCTCCATTGTTTTTCTCCTTTAATAAGGTTATTGGTCGGCGCAGATAAGCAGGCATTGGCTCCTCTCATTGCTGCGGCGACATGACCCCGTCCGCCTCACGCAAGTCGGCGGACTGGTGGGTTAGCAAATACTCGCGAGACTCTGCTTACAGCTTCATCTCAATCTCCACGCCGGCGGGAAGCTCCAGACTCATGAGGGCCGCCCCAAAAAGGCTCCGCCTTTTCGGGGACCCCTCCGATTTCACTTGCGCGGCGGAAATGAATCCCGCCTTGCGCC
>CANRHK010000268.1 GCA_947630395.1 uncultured Oscillospiraceae bacterium | reverse complement strand
CCCAGCGCATCCATCTGTGCAAGGACATATTAGGGTAGCCGCTTCGCCTCATACACGGGAGCGAGTCCGGTTTAGACCGGACAGACCGAAGGGCGAGCGCAAAAACAATCAAAACATCAGGGATACGTAAGGGGCGCCAGCCCCTTACGGGCCCTTTTGCCTACTTTTCCGGCAAGGGAAAAGTAGGCCGGGGCGTGGGGGTGGAACCCCCACAAAGCCCCCGTCCCGGCAGGGACCCCCCACGCGGGGCCGGGAGGCCTCGCGGCAACAAGCCGCCGCTAGCCAAGGCGCCTTGTCACCGCGCAGAACACCCCCTCCTCCCCCCGTCCGGCGGGCTCCACGACGGTAGCGGCAAAATACCGCATATCGTCCATGGCGTGGTCGTTGTCCTTGTGGGGCGCGTCCCGCCCCACGGTCTCCTCGCTCCAGCGGTACAGGGCGATCTCCCTCAGACAGTCCTCGCAGCCCTCACAGATCACCAGCCGCCCCCTTTTTAACAAATCGGCGGTAATCCGGATACCCGAGAGCACGTCGTTGTTGGCCTTGATCACCCTGTACCCGGCCTGGCGCAGGGCGGTAATAAAGCTGGCGGCGGACGGATCCACCACCACGCAGCGGACCTCAAGCCCGGCGCAAAGCCGGTCCATTGCCGCCGCATACTCCTGGTCTGTCAGCTGCACGCCGGTACTTCGTGAAGCGTAGTAATATTCCTTCATCCTGTACCACACGCCGCCTCTCAGACCCCATAAACCGAAGGAACACGGATTGGCGGTGCCGTAATCCACGGAGACCGCGTACTCCTCCATTTCTCCCTCAGGCACGGGCCGCGCGTCCCGCGCCGGGTCGAAGAAGTCATACACGAGTCCCTTGGCGGCGGTCCATTCCCCCAAAATAAACCGCCGGTAGAAGGCGCCGCTGTAGCTGGAGCGGTACCGTTTGCGGATGCGCTCGGAGAGGGAGGGGTTGTCCTCCATGGTGAAGTGGAGGTAGAGGGCGTTGCGGCTCTCGGCCTTAAGAATCCACTCCTGATAGAACCAGTGCTGAGGCCCCTCGGGGTTGCAGTTGAACCAGAGCCGGGACCCGGTGACGCTGCACCGGGCGATGGCCTGCTCCACAAAGCTTCTGGGCATCAGCGCCGCCTCGTCCAGGAGGACGCCCGCCAAGGTCACCCCCTGGATAAAGGCCGCGCTGCCCTCGTCCTTGCCGCCCATCAGGTAGAAGCGGTTCTCTCTGCCGCCCTTCCTGATAAGGAGCAGGTTTTCGCTTCTTTTTTCCCGGCACTGGAACCCCAGATCCTTAAGGGTACCCAGCAGCTCCTGCAAGAGGTTGCGTCTGAGGGACACCACGCTCTTGCCGCAGAAAGCGAACTGCTGGTTCTGAAAGGAGCTCATGGCCCAGCACACGAAGCTCAGCCCCATGCACAGCGTCTTGCCGCTGCGCACGGCCCCGTCGCAGATGATAGCATCGTAGTGCCTGTCGGGGCTCTTGGGCCCCCACCAGCTCATGACCCGTTTCTGTTTTGGGGAAAACCGTTTAATCTTCAATGCCTGTCAAGCTCCTTCCCCTTCCGGCCTCTCGGCCTCTATTCCTCCTCTCCCTCCAGCGCCTCGAGCAGGGCGCCCATACCGTCCTCGCCGCCGCCGGAGCACTCCAGCAGCAGGGAGAGGGCCTTAATCCGGTCCACGAATTTCAGCTCCACGGCGCCGGCGCTGTTGAGCTTAAACTCGCTGACGCACCACAGGTCCAGGTCCCCGGGGTAGACGTCCCTGGGATTCTGGGCCAGCGCGATCGCGTCGTTAGGCTTAGACAGCGCGATATTTCTGAGCGCCTCCAGCAGCGCCTCCCGGTCCGCGTCCATCCAATCACCGTCCCTTCACCCCTGGCCGGAAAAACGAAAAAGTTGTACGTTTCCGTACAACCTTTTGAAAAATTTTTTGAAAAAACAAAAAAGGCCGCCCCCGAGAGGGCGGCGGAGAGGGTTGCGGGCCCGATTTGCCCGGAATTGACAAAATGGGTCCCCATTGGTATAATGACCCCGTGGAGACCCGCCGTTCCTGATACGGTAACGGTAAAAAAGACGGCGCCCCAAGCCCGCGAGAGCGGAAATGAGGCGAATGTATAGCCCTCGCGGGAATATCCCGAAAGGGGGTGGTACATATCACTTTGTCTGATATTGGAAGTATATGCAGCATCGCGGGCTTAGTCTTTGCGCTGTTTGTGTTTATCCGTTCCAATAAAAAAGGAAAGTGAGCCGTCTGCCGCAATCAGACGGCTCACGGGTAGCGGGGTGATACGTCCCCCGCCGCCATAAAGTGACCGATTGTACTGTGGCGCCGTTGAAAGGGCCTCCACACTTTTATGATACGCCCCATCCGCCCAAAAGTCAAGCGGATTTTGATACTGTCATAGCGAATCCCCCGTACCATCCTGGCGCCCCATTTATATACTCCCCTTGCAAACCGCCTCGGCCCCATTTATAATGGAGAGAGAAAAACCGCGAATTGTGGGGGCCGTGCCATGATAACTATTGGGAGAATCGACGTCGAAAAATACCGTCTGGTGTCAAAAAACATCGTCACCGATGAAGTAGTCATCACCGAAGAGCGCAT
>CANRHK010000267.1 GCA_947630395.1 uncultured Oscillospiraceae bacterium | reverse complement strand
GCTCCCGCAAGTCCAAGTCCGAGGACTTCATCTCCAAGTTCGCCAAGATCTACACCCCCGCCGTTTGTTACAGTGCCTTGGCGTTGGCGGTCCTGCCGCCGCTGGTGCGGATGCTGGCCATGGGACTGCCGGCGGACTGGGGCAACTGGGTCTACCGGGCCCTGACCTTCCTTGTCATCAGCTGTCCCTGCGCATTGGTCATCAGCATCCCTCTCAGCTTCTTCGCCGGCATCGGCGGGGCCAGTCAGGAGGGTGTTCTGGTAAAGGGCTCCAACTACCTGGAGATCCTCTCCCAGACCAAGGTGGTGGTGTTCGACAAGACCGGTACCCTGACCCAAGGCGTCTTTGAGGTGAACGGCATCCACCACAGTGAGCTGGAGGACGCGAAGCTCATCGAGTACGCTGCCCTGGCGGAGAGTGCATCCTCCCATCCCATCAGCAAGAGCCTCCAGCGGGCCTACGGCAAAAAGCTGGACCGTACCCGTGTCCGTGATATCCGGGAGATCAGCGGCAGGGGCATCATCGCCACGGTGGACGGCGTGGAGGTTGCTGCCGGAAACGACAAGCTGATGGAGCAACTGGGTATTTCCTATATCCCCTGCCACCACGCCGGTACCATCATCCATATGGCCATCAACGGCGCGTATGCCGGGCATATCCTGATCTCCGACATCGTGAAGCCCAACTCTCAAAAGGCCATTGCTGCGCTGAAAAAGGCTGGAGTGGAGCGGACCGTCATGCTCACCGGCGACGCAAAAAAGGTGGCCGAGCAGGTGGCGGAGGACCTTCATATTGATACAGTCTACAGCGAGTTGCTGCCGGCGGATAAGGTAGCCAAGGTGGAGGGGCTGCTACGGCAGAAGTCCGGCAAGGCCAAGCTGGCTTTCGTGGGCGACGGCATCAATGACGCTCCTGTCCTGTCCCGGGCGGACATCGGCATCGCCATGGGGGCCATGGGCTCCGACGCCGCCATCGAGGCGGCGGACATCGTCCTCATGGACGACGACCCCATGAAGATCGCCAAGGCTATCAAGATCTCCCGGAAGTGCCTGGGCATCGTGTATCAGAACATCGTCATGGCTCTGGGGGTCAAGGCCGCCTGTCTGGTGCTGGGCGCGGTAGGCATCGCCAATATGTATTTGGCTATCTTTGCTGACGTAGGTGTGATGGTTCTTGCGGTACTCAATGCCATCCGATGCCTTTTTGTGAAGAAGCTGTGATGGCGGAGGCAAGGACGCCTGCCGCAAGTCCAAACGGATCAGAAACGCGGCTGGCAGATTTTTTCAAGGTGTTGAGCTGTTCCTCCCGCATCTATATCCTACGGGCCCTGTTGCAGGGTGAGAGCAGTGCGGGGGAGTTGGCGGAACAGCTTGGCCTGTCCGCCTCCTCTGTATCGCATCAGCTGCAGATCTTGAGAGCTACCAAACTGGTGCGGCGACGAAGATCCGGGAAAGAACTCCGTTACTCGTTGGCCAACAATTCGGTCCGTTCCATGATCGAGGCCAGTATGAATTGTGTGGAAGATCGGATCGACCTGGACTAAAAAGAGAAAAAACTGTAAGATATTTCATTACGGAGGAAGTACAATGGGACATGTTATCGCTATGGCCGGCAAGGGTGGCGTGGGAAAAACGACTCTGTGCGGCCTGTTGATCCAGTATTTATGTGAAAGCGGACGAAAGCCGGTGCTGGCGGTAGACGCAGATGCCAATTCCAATCTGAACGGGGTATTGGGCGTCGAGATCGGTCCTACGCTGGGAGAATTGCGAGAGGAGATCGAGCGGGCCGGTTCGGACCCGAAGTACCGTATCCCACAGGGGATCACCAAGGCAGACTGGCTGGAGATGCGGCTGGGGGATGCCCTCACGGAGACAGACGACTTTGATCTGCTGGTCATGGGCCGTTCCCAAGGGCAGGGGTGCTATTGCTTCGTCAACGGCTTGGTGCAGGTACAGATCCAGAAGCTTCAGAGCCACTACCCCTACATTGTGGTGGACAACGAGGCTGGGATGGAACATGTGAGCCGGGGGATCCTGCCGGATATGGAGAAGGTGCTGCTGGTCAGTGACTGTTCCCGCCGGGGCATCCAGGCTGCGGGGCGCATCGCCTAGTTGATGCAGGAGATGCAGTTCCACCCGGATGCTGTCGGATTGATCGTCAATCGAGCCCCCAATGGAGAACTGGATGCCGGGACCAGGGCGGAGATTGAAAACCAGAGATTGGACCTGCTCGGTGTGGTCCCCCAGGACGACAAGTATATCGCTTCGACTGTGACGGACGGCCGCTGGTAGAACTGCCGGAGGATTCTCCCGTGCGGAGGGCTTTGGGTGAGATCATCAAAAAGCTGAAAATCTGACAGGAAGGAGGCGCAAGAATATGGATGTGTGCCAAGAGGCGAGGAATGCGATTACGATCAAAGAGGTCCCCTGCCCCCAGTGTGGGGAGAGCGTTGAGGTCTTTATCAAGGATGGATTCCTGGCGGCAGACACGGTCTGCGATTCCTGTGGGCATGTGATTCCCGCGGGCAGTCAGGTATAATACTATTCTCCAATAAAAAGTAGCGAAGTAGAGAAGAGTGTGGTATAATAGCATAGGGTGAGAAAAGATGAAGT
>CANRHK010000266.1 GCA_947630395.1 uncultured Oscillospiraceae bacterium | reverse complement strand
AAGATGGCCAAGGAGCTGGAGCAGATGGGCGCCGACACCCTGTGCATCAAGGACATGGCCAATCTGCTGCTGCCCATGGACGCCTACAGCCTGGTCAAGCGGCTGAAGGAGAACGTCAGTATGCCCATCCACCTCCACACCCACAACACCACCGGCACCGGCGACATGGTCTATCTGATGGCCGCCGCCGCTGGCGTGGACATTGTGGACACCGCCCTGAGCCCCCTGGCCAACGGCACGGCCCAGCCCGCCACCGAGTCCCTGGTGGCCACTCTCCAGGGCACAGTCCGCGACACCGGCCTGGACCTGAACAAGATGAGCGACGCCGCCGTCCACTTCCGCAAGGTGGCCCAGCGTCTGAAGGACACCGGCGCTCTGGATCCCAAGGTGCTGAACGTGGACACCAACACCCTGCTCTACCAGGTGCCCGGCGGCATGCTGTCCAACCTGATCAGCCAGCTGAAGCAGGCCGGCAAGGAGGATAAGTATTACGACGTGCTGGCGGAGATCCCCCGTGTCCGCGAGGACTACGGCTATCCCCCGCTGGTGACCCCCTCCAGCCAGATCGTGGGCACCCAGGCCGTAATGAACATCATCCTAGGCGAGCGGTACAAGACCTTCACCAAGGAGTCCCGTGCCGTCCTGAAGGGCGAGTACGGCGCTCTGCCCGGCAAGGTCAACGAGGCGGTCCGTGCCAAGGCCGGCATTAAGCCGGAGGACGTGGTCACCTGCCGTCCGGCGGATCTGCTGGAGCCGGAGCTGGAGAAGTACAAGGAGGAGTTCAAGGACCTGGCCAAGAGCGAGGAAGATGTGCTCTCTCTGGCCCTCTTCCCCCAGGTGGCCCCCAAGTTCCTCAAGTGGCGCGACGGCCCCAAGGAGCCGCCCAAGCCGGCGGCCCCGGCCGCTCCCGCCAAGCCCACCGCCGGCCCCAATGCCGTGCGTGAGCTGTACGTGGACGACAAGAGCATCTGATTTCTTTGGAAAAGCCCTCCGCCGGTTCGGGTGGGCCGCATAGGGAAGTATTATTTTGTACGGTAAGGCGCAGTCTTTCGGGGCTGCGCCTTGCTGTTTTAGGTGGAGTGCTTCGTCTTTTGGATGCCGGCGATCATCTTCTGTATCTCTTTCTCCGTGGGGATGTCTATCATGCCGACGGCGGTGAAGTAGATGTCCACTGCCCCCATACTTCGTTTTACGCTTACGACGCAAACAGGGTAGGAGGCGCGGCCATGCAGGCTACGCCTCCTATCCTTACATGTGGGATGATCCCCTCCGAACCTCCGGTCTTTCACCGGCCGTCCGGGCTCTTGAAGCGGTGTTACAGGTTCCGCTCGTAGGACTCGATCATCTTCTTGAACGTGTGTCCCGCGCGAAGGGTGAGCTACCGGAGGGCAGACCGCACCGCGCCGGGACACGAGGCGACTGTCACATACATAGCTCGGATCACGCTGTAGCAGGCCCATGAATCGCCTGGCGGCGAAGGGCGTTCCGGATGGGGCGCAAAGCTGCCGCATCTCTCCCGTGTCAACCGCAGATATTTCTAAAACAAATAAATTTCGACACTTTCAGCCTCGTCACCCCCACCGAAGTAACTGTAAGCATCAGCAATATGCAAAGAAATGATGCGGGAGTGACCATGCGCATCGTCTCCCGTGGGATGCCCCATCCCAACGCTGTTCACGCGGAGCCAAACCTTGAGGATGTGTTTCTCTCGCATTTTGGGGAGGTGGACCTGTGAGGCTGACGGGTTTTGAGCTGAAAAAGCTCTTTGTGCGGCTGCCTGTCCTCGTCGCTCTGGTGGTGTTCACGATTTTTGACCTTGCCAAAATCTACACCACCGTGGACAGCATCTCCTATCTGCATGAGGATAGCACTTGGAACCGGGTTTACTGGGAGCAGTATGAAAACTATAGCGGTGAGATAACGCTTGACAAAATAAACGCATTGCTGGAAATCTACAAACCCTTGGAGACAGCGATCAACGACCTCACCGCTACGACTCGCACCGATGTGGAGGGAACGCTGACCGGGAACTTATACAGCGACAAGAATCTCTTGGAGCGATACTTTGTCAATCCCATGGAGCGATTCTTTACATACAGAAGCAATGCTTCGGAAACCGTCAACGCCGCTCATGAGAATGTGCAATTTTATGAGAGCCGGGGAAATACGTATGAGGCTCGGAAAAACGCGGCAATAGCAAGCTCTATCAGGGCCGTCGTGTCACGGAGTTTTACTACACGGAGGGATACAAGTTATATCTAAACTATGACTTTTCTGCAATACTCATACTTTTATTGGTGCTCTACGCCCTCTCCCAGACCTTCACCCGCGATAAAGAGTGCCGGATGACAGAGTTGATGTTGACCGCCCCCGGCGGGGGGGACTACCACGATTTTTGCAAAGATTGCAGCGGCTTCGGTTTACATTCTCGCCGTCTCTTTGTGGTTCTCTGTTGTGGACTTCGTTGGCTTTGAGATGTTCTCCAATCTTACGGATGCGGGCGGCCTCCCGGTCTATGCGGCGGAGACTTTCAAGGAGGCATCAGTCAATCTGGCGATGAAGAACACCTCGCTCCACAATACCTATACCATGATCCTGTGTATGATGTATTCGTCCACCATCGAATC
>CANRHK010000265.1 GCA_947630395.1 uncultured Oscillospiraceae bacterium | reverse complement strand
GGTCTCAAAGTCCAGTATCTCGCAGTCACTCTCCTGCCCCACCGGCAGGGGCAGGGCGAAGCTGATGATGGGGTGCGGGTGGTAGCCCTGGGAGTGCTTCAGCACAATGTCCTCCCGGAGAAATACCCGCTGGAAGGTTCTCAGCAGGTCCAGGTGGGAGATGTACGACGCCCGGCCCTCCTTTTTGAAAAACAGGCGCAGCTTAGCCACGGAAGCACTCCCCTCCCTCCACGCAGCTGGCCCCGCAGCCGCCGCACCGGGTGCGGCAGTCGGGGGTGGTGACAGATTGATAGGCCAGCTCCCGCTGGCGCCACAGGTACTGGTCGGATACGTAGCAGGAGATCATGCTCCAGGGCATGATTTCCTCTTTTTTGCGCTCCCGGTTGGCGTAGAACGCCGGGTCCAGGCCGCACTCGTCAAAGGCCTCCAGCCACCTGTTCAGGTCAAAGCAGTCCGACCAGGCGTCAAGCTTGGCTCCTTTACGGTAGGCTTTTTCCAGGACCTTTCCCAGCCGGCGGTCGCCCCGGGCCAGGATGGCCTCCAGAAAGCTGGTGTCGCCGTCGTGCCAGTTGTACGTCACCGCCTTGGCGGTGATGGCCTCCCGGAGGAGCTTTACCCGGCGCTCGTACTCCGCCCGGGAAATCTGGGGCTCCCACTGAAAGGCGGTGAAGGGCTTGGGCACAAACCAGGAGGTAGAGACCGTAATCCGCAGCCCCCGGTTCTTATTGCTGGCGTACTCCCGCCAGGTGTGGACGGCGTGCTTGGCAATCTCCGCGATGCCCAGCACGTCCTCGTCGGTCTCCGTGGGCAGGCCCAGCATGAAGTACAGCTTCACGCTGTTCCAGCCGCCGGAGAAGGCGGTTTTCAGGCTCTCCGTCAGCTCGTCCTCGGTGACATTCTTGTTGATGGCGTCCCGGAGGCGCTGGGTGCCCGCCTCGGGGGCGAAGGTCAGCCCCGCCTTGCGGCCCTTCTGGAGGCGCCGCATCAGATCCATGGAGAAGTTGTCCGCCCGGAGGGACGGCAGGCTCAGATTCACGTGGTGGTCCTCGCAAAACTGACTCAGGCCGTCGCAGAGGCCCACCAGATCCGGGTAATCGCTGGTGGAGAGGGACGACAGGGTCATCTCCTGGTAGCCGGAGTCCCGGATAGCCTCCTGGCCGTACGTAATGAGCAGGTCCTTGGAGCGATTGCGCACCGGGCGGTAGACGTAGCCAGCCTGACAGAACCGGCAGCCACGGATGCAGCCACGAAACACCTCCAGAGTCACTCTGTCGTGTACAATCTCCGTGGAGGGCACGATGGTTTTGGCGGGGTAGTAGGACTTGTCCATATCGTGGACCACCCGCTTGTAGACCTTCTCCGGGGCGCCGTCCAGGGGGGTGATGGCCCTGACGGTTCCGTCGTCGTGGTAGGTTACCTCATACAGGCTGGGGACGTACACGCCGCCGATATGGGCGGCCTCCCGGAGGAAGCGCGCCTTGTCCCAGCCCTCTTTTTTGGCCTTCCGGTAGAGCTCGATGAGCTCGGGGAGCTGGTCCTCCCCCTCGCCGATGAGGGCCAGGTCGATGAAGCCGGCCACAGGCTCGGCGTTATACATGGCGGTGCCGCCGGCCACCACCAGGGGGGTGAGGCCGCTTCTGTCCTCGCTCCGCAGGGGCAGGCCGGACAGATCCAGCATGTTCAGCATAGCGGTGTAGGCCATCTCATACCCCACGGAGAAGCCGATGATGTCGAACTGGCCCACCGGGTCGCCGGACTCCAGAGCGAAAAGCGGGATGTGATTTTTCCGCAGCTCCTCCTCCATGTCGGTCCAGGGGGCGAAGACCCGCTCGCACCAGACGCCGGGCATGTTGTTCATGATACCGTAGAGGATGCGGAAGCCCAGGTTGGACATGCCGATCTCATAGGTATCGGGGAAGCAGAAAGCAAAGCGGACGTCCACCGACCCTTTGTCCTTCATAACGGCGTTGTATTCGCCGCCCACGTAACGGGCGGGCTTTTGTATCCTTGGCAGAATTCGTTCCAATCGCTTATCCACAGGGGTTCTCCTTGGTAAAATAATTTAACTTTGCGAAATTATTTTACCTTGTTTATTGACTTTTTGCAAGGGGGCTCCGCCCCCTCCCGTCTCTTTTTCTTTTTGCCGGCGCCTCCCGCACCCCGGGGCCGCTTTTTGCCGCCAAAAAGCGGCCGGAAAAACCGCAAAGGGACTACGCCCTTTTGAAACCCCAATATTTTGATTATTTTTGCGCCCGTCCCGCGGCCTGCCTTGTCTAAACCGCGCCGGGTCCCGTGTATAAGGCGAAGCGGCTGTTTTGATATGGTTGGCGGAAGATATCTATGCAGCGCCCAGTCCGCCCAAGACCTTCGCCGCTCTGCCCCTCACGTCCCCGCGAGGCAGGCATGACGCACGAAGGGTAATGAGCACCCCGAAACGTGGGACGCGCCGAGGGATTTTTGCTGCGCGCCCCTTGTGGACATACTGAAACAGCCGCTTCGCCTCATACACGGACAGCAGCTCGGTTTATTCCGGACAGACTGAAGGACGAGCGCAAAAAATAATCAAAACATTGGGGTTCCCAGGGGCGAAGCCCCTGGGCGTGTTTTTGGGTACTTTTTGCACGGGCAAAAAGTACCGCCCCCGTTTCCCCGGCAGGGGAAAACCAGGGTTGAGGCCGGC
>CANRHK010000264.1 GCA_947630395.1 uncultured Oscillospiraceae bacterium | reverse complement strand
AAAAACAACGTCTTCAGCCGGTGCATGAACGTGGTGACGGAGATGTACTCCCTGCCCGCCTACGACGGCATCGACCCTAACCCCCTGATGGCGCCCTTCTTCATCCTGTTCTTTGGGATTATGATGGCCGACATGGCCTACGGTATCCTGATGGTGGCGGCGTCCCTGGTGGTGCTGAAAAAGATGAGGCCCAAGGCCGGGACCCGGAATTTCATGGAGCTGGTTTTCTGGTGCGGCATCAGCACTTTCATCGTGGGGGCCATGACCGGCGGCTTCTTTGGGGACTTCATCCCCCAGCTGGTGAAGCTCATCAACCCCGCCAGCACCTTCACGATGCCGGCCCTGTTTACCCCCCTGGACGACACGGTGGCCATTATGGTCGGGTCGGTTATCCTGGGCGTTGTGCAGATCTTCACCGGCATGACCATCAGCGTGGTGAAGAAGATCAAGGAGGGCGACTTCATCGACGCCCTTTTCAGCGAGTTTACCTGGTGGATCATCCTGGCGGGCGTGGCCCTCTTCGCCGTCAGCGCGGCGGGCGTGGCCCCCATTCCGTCCCAGATCGGCATCGCGGTGCTGGTCATCGGCTTCCTGATGCTGGCCATCGGCGGCACCCGGAACGCCAAGGGCTTCGGCAAGGTCACCAGCCTCATCGGCCTCATCTACAACGGCGTCACGGGCTATTTCAGCGACGCGCTCTCCTATGTGCGCCTCATGGCCCTGATGCTCTCCGGCAGCGTCATCGCCTCGGTGTTCAACACCCTGGGCGCCACCTTCGGCGGCATCCCGGTCATCGGGATCGTGCTCTTTGTGGTGGTCTCCATGGTGGGCAACGCCCTGAACCTGGCGCTGAACCTGCTGGGCTGCTACGTCCACGATCTGCGTTTGCAGTGTCTGGAATTTTTCAACCGGTTCTACAAGGAGGGCGGAAAGCCCTACCGGCCTCTGGCCATTGAAACAAAATATGTTGATGTAATTAAGGAGGAACAGTAACATGGCAGCTTTTATCGAATTGTTTGGCGGGCTTGGTCTCGCGTTCCTGGGCGCGGCGCTGGCCGTGGGCCTGTGCTGCGTCGGATCCGCCAAGGGCACCGGCATGGTGGGCGAGGCGGCCACCGGCGTTATCAGCGAGAGTCCCGAGAACTTCTCCAAGTGCCTGATTCTCCAGGTGCTCCCCGGCACCCAGGGCCTGTACGGCATGGTGGCCTGGTTCTTCGTGCTGTTGCAGATCGGCGTGTTCGGCGGCGGCCTGAAGCCCCTGACCCCCACCGACGGCCTTACGATCTTCTGCGCCTGCATCCCCATCGCCCTCGGCGGCTGGCTCAGCGCCATTGCCCAGGGCCGCGTGGCCGCGGCGTCCATCAACATCGTGGCCAAGCGCCCCGATGAGGCCACCAAGGGCATCATCCTCTGCGGTATCGTGGAGTTCTACGCCATTCTGTCCCTGCTGGCCACCATCCTGCTGGTGATGAACGCCCTGTAAGGGGTTTTCGCGGCAACGACAACGAAAGGCGGTAACCAGTACATGAAGGGAATCGAAAAGATCACCGCCCGCATCGAGAGCGACAGCAAGGCCGAGGTGGAGGCTATCCTCCAGGAGGCCAGCGCCAAGGCGGAGGAGATCCGTGCCGGCTACGTATCCCAGGCGGAGGCAAAGGCCAAGGCCGCGACCCAGGCCGGGGATG
This sequence comes from uncultured Oscillospiraceae bacterium, assembly GCA_947630395.1. Taxonomy (GTDB): domain Bacteria; phylum Bacillota; class Clostridia; order Oscillospirales; family Oscillospiraceae; genus Pelethomonas. The sequence goes on along the minus strand of CANRHK010000264.1, from coordinate 997 downwards.
AGGCCGCGAGACGCCAGTACGAGCGCCTGGAGAGCGCCGCCCACATGGAGGCCAAGAAGCGGCTGCTTTCCGCCAAGCAGGCGTGCGTGGACGAGACGTTCGCCCTGGCCCGGAAGAAGCTGCTGGAGTTGCCGGACGGGCAGTACGCCGACCTCCTGGCCCGGATGGCTGTGCGGGCGTCCAAGACCGGCCGGGAGGAAATCCTCCTCAACGCCAGGGATCGGGAGCGTGTGGGCGCCCAGGTGGCGGCAAAGGCCAACGCTCTGCTGGCCAAGGAGATCGCCCCCGAGATGCCCGCCGAGGTCAAGGAAACCAAGGCCGGGAACATCATCGGCAAGGTGGTCACCGGGGCCAACGCCCTGCTCCACGGCACCGCCATGCTGACCCTCTCCCCGGAGACCCGGGAGATGGAGGGCGGCCTGACGCTGCGGGACGGCAAGGTGGAGGTCAACTGCGCCTTCGAGACTGAGCTGCGGGTTCTCCGGGAGGAGATGGCGGCCCAGGTCGCCGGCATCCTCTTTGCCTGATCCGGCCGTCTGCGACAGGACGGCAAGAAAGGAGGATGGCATTTGGCAAAGAAGCTGAAAGATACGGATTATCTCTTTATTTCCACCTATCTCCGCTCCCGTGAGCGGAATCTGCTGACCGCCGCCCGTATGGAGCGCATGATCGACGCCCCCAACGCGGAGGAGGCGGCCAAGGTGCTCTCCGAGATCGGCTACGGCGAGTTTGGCGACGTCACCGACGCCGCCGTCAGCGAGGCCCTGGCCCGGGAGCAGGAGAAGCTGTTCCAGGACCTGTACCGCTTCGCCCCGGACCGGGCGGTGATCGACGTGTTCAAGGTGAAGTACGACTACCACAACCTGAAAACCCTGCTGAAGGCCCGGGCCATGGGCGTGGAGGCGGACCGGCTGCTGCTGGACGCCGGGCGCGTCCCCGTCCAGGAGCTGCGCAGGGCGGTGCTGGAGGGCAATACCGGCAACCTCCCGGAGGCGCT
>CANRHK010000263.1 GCA_947630395.1 uncultured Oscillospiraceae bacterium | reverse complement strand
TTGAGAGCTGCGGCGACAGCTATGAGATTGAGGAGCACCAGCGGAAGACGCCCCTGGTGTGCATGTCCCACACCGTGGACTACGAGCGGATCCAGCCCGGGGACGCCCTGATCACCTTCTCCAAGGTGGGGGTCCTCAGCGTGGCGGAGGATCTGCGCCAGAGCGGCAAGGAGCCGGCTATCATCTACGGGGCCCTGCCCTACGCCACCCGGCGCAAGCAGATGGAGGGCTTCCTCCAGGGGGACATGTCCTATGTGGTGGCCACCGACGCCATCGGCATGGGGCTGAATCTGCCCATCCGGCGGATCATCTTCATGGAGACGGAGAAGTTTGACGGCGTGGAGCGCCGGGATCTGAAGCCGGAGGAGATCAAGCAGATCGCCGGCCGGGCCGGCCGCTTCGGCATGTACAACAGGGGCTACGTGGGGGCCACCCAGAATCTGGCGGCCATCCGGGCGGGGCTGGAGGCGGTGGTGCCGCCGCTGGAGCAGGCGGTGACCGGGTTCTCCGACATGGTGCTCCAGGTGGACTTCGACCTACTGGAGGTGCTGACGGAGTGGAACAAGATGCCCACGGTAGAGCCCTATGTGAAGCTGGACATCTCCCGGTATATCACCATCATCTCCAAGATGCGGGAGATGGGTTTCCTGCTGCCCAAGGAGCAGGAGCTGCGGGCCGCCAACATCCCCTTTGACGAGACGGAGGACGCCCTGCGGGATCTGTTCCTCCAGTTTCTCCAGCGCTACCAGCGGGGGGAGAGCATTGATCAGCCGGGCCTCCCCGACGAGGAGCTGACTTTGCCGGAGCTGGAGCAGTACTACAGGAAGCTTGATCTGTACTTCTCCTTCGCCAAGGCCTTCAACTGCCCGGTGGACGAGGACAAGCTGTATCGGAGCCGGGAGCGGGTGGCGGACGAGATCAACGAAATCCTGCTCCACCGGCTGCGGAACAACATCCGCTTCTGTGAGCGCTGCGGCAAGGCCCTGCCGCTGCACCACCGGGGGCGGCTCTGCGACGCCTGCTACCGCAAGACCCGGCGGCCCGCCGCCAGCTTTCACGGCTCTGGCCGGGCACGCTCCTGAAATGGCTGCGGCTGAAATCAGGATTGCATTCCGGCAAGAAATGGTATATGATACTTCTATATGACAAGTAGTCATCTGAAGGAGGCCGCTATGCGCTACAGAACGGACAAATACGGAAATCAGATCTCGGCCCTGGGCTTCGGCTGCATGCGCTTTCAGCGCTCCCGGGGCCAGATCGACATGGCGGAGGCGGAGCGGGAGATCCTGGAGGCCTACGCCGGCGGCGTCAACTACTACGACACCGCCTACGTCTACCCGGGCAGCGAGGCGGCCCTGGGGGCCATCCTGGAGAAGAATGGTCTCCGGGACAAGGTGAACATCGCCACCAAGCTGCCCCACTACCTAATCCGCAGCCGGGAGGCGCTGGAGAAGCGCTTCACCGAGCAGCTCCAGCGGCTCAGGACGGACCACATCGACTACTACCTCATGCACATGCTCACCGACACCGCCGCCTGGGATAGGATGAAGGCGCTGGGCGTCGAGGCCTGGCTGGCGGAGAAGAAGCGGAGCGGCGCCATCCGGCAGGTGGGCTTCTCCTACCACGGGAACACGGACACCTTCTGTAAGCTGGTGGACGCCTATGACTGGGACTTCTGCCAGATCCAGTACAACTACCTGGACCGGCACACCCAGGCGGGGGAGCGGGGGCTGCGCTACGCCCACGAAAAGGGCCTGCCGGTGGTGATCATGGAGCCCCTCCGGGGCGGGAAGCTGGTCCAGCGGCTGCCGGAGGAGGCGAAGCGCGTCTTCGCGTCCTATCCCATCCAGTACACCCCGGCCCAGTGGGCTTTCCGGTGGCTCTGGAATCAGCCGGAGGTGACCTGTGTGCTCTCCGGCATGAACTCCATGGAGATGGTGCGGGACAATGTGGCTACCGCCTCCCAGGCGGGGGTGGGGGAACTCGGGCAGGCCGAGGAGGAGATGCTCCAGCGGGTGGCCACGGCCATCAACGCCGGGATGAAGGTGGGCTGCACTGGCTGCGGCTACTGTATGCCCTGTCCCCAGCACGTGGACATCCCCGGCACCTTCGCCGCCTACAACCGGCGGTACACGGAGGGCAAGACGGCGGCCCTGCGGGAGTATCTCATGGCCACCGCCTTCCGGGGGAACTCTGCCGCCGCGTCCAACTGCGTGGGCTGCGGCCGGTGCGAGCGGCACTGCCCCCAGCACATCTCCATCCGGCAGGAGCTGAAAAGCGCCGCCAGGGAGCTGGAGGGTCCGGCCTACAAGGCCGCCCGGGGCGTCATCAAAGCCCTGCACATCTTTGGATAGCCGGGTACATAGGAAGGGGCCGCACCGGCCAGCGGGAGGGCTGGTTGGGCCGGTCCCACCTGAAAACATTATAGAGCCACTACGGAAAATATTTTTTCTGTTGGTACTTTACAAATCTAAAATTGTGAGATATAATAATATCCGCTTTCCGGTCGGAGAGCGGATATTTGGGCCTGTAGCTCAGCTGGGAGAGCATACGGGCCGCTTATAGCCCCCAACAACCTACCCCCGCAACTCATTCGCAGGCATCCGGTTCGCACCGCTCAAAATTGAATAATTGGAAATATATGGGCCCATAGCTCAGCTGGGAGAGCGTTCGGTTCGCATCCGAGAGGTCGA
>CANRHK010000262.1 GCA_947630395.1 uncultured Oscillospiraceae bacterium | reverse complement strand
GCGGCTTGTGTGGTGGGACCCTGCACGGGATCAGCGGCACCAGCCGAAAAGGCAAGTTATATTATTACTACTCCTGCATCAACCACGCGAAGCACACCTGCACGCTGAAAAACCAGCGCAAGGAGCTCATGGAGCAAATTGTCATGTATGTGCTGTATGACCTGCTCCATGACCCCGCATACCGTATCATCATTTCTGAGGCTTGCTATGAGTACCACAAGCGCCAGAATGACGACAACGGGAGCTATGAGGCATCATTAAAGGCCCGGCTGAAAGAGGTCGAGGGCAAGCTCACCAACATCATCAAAGCGATTGAGAAGGGCATTTTCGGCGATACGATGGCGGAGCAGATGAATGTCCTGGAAAGTCAGAAAAGTATGTTGAGCGACGCGCTTCTGGCGGAACAGAACCGGAGAAAGTTCGATTTGAAGCAGAGCGATATTCTCCGATTCCTGGACAGCTTCGTTGGGGACCTCAATGACCCTGAAACGCGGCGGCGGTTGTTTGATGGGCTGATCGACAAAATCTATGTCTATCCCGACAGGCTGGTGATGACATTCCATTACTCCGACGACCGGCGTGAGCTGCCCTTTGAGGAAACGCGGGAGTTGATTGAGAACAGCAGGGCGATAGAATCCATGCTCGGGGAATATCGGGAGGCCCCAACAGAGGCCACCATAAAAATGCGTGATAGTTTGCTCGGTGAAGCGGGCGAAAGCGAAAAGGGGAGAATCCCCCGATTTTTTCCCGTGAGGTGTTCGTTTACCGATGGGTCGAGTGTACGTAGGGGCCGCAAGGCCCCTCCCAATCCCCCCAGGGGCTGGAAGCCCCCGCCGCAAGTCTGGAGCTGGGCGAAACAGCGCCCTCCGAAAAATTTTTTTGAATTGCCTATTGACATTCTCGAATATCGAGTTTATAATCAAACCACAATCTCGATATTCGAGATTTAATTTTTCCCCAATTAACTCGATATTCGAGAATAAAGGAGGCGGGGCCATGCCCAGGGTAAAATTCCAGACGCTGACCGAGCAGATGTTCTATGTGCTGCTGTGCCTGAAGGAGGAGCGCTGCGGACTGGACGTGCTGGACCAGGTGCCGGCCATGACCGGGGGCCGGGTCAGCGTGGGGTCCGGAACGCTGTATAACCTGCTGGAGCAGTTCCTGGACGCCGGGATGATCCGGGAGACCAAGGTCGAGGGCCGCAAGCGCAGCTACATCCTCACCGGCGCCGGGGTCAGGCGGCTGGAGGAGGAGTACCGCCGCATTGTGGCCCAGGCGGAGGACTACCGGCGAATTATCGGAGACTACCGAAGGAATTTTGGAGAGGGGGAGGCAAAATGAAAGACGTCAAGCGCCGTTTGGAGCGGTTTACTTTCTATGACCACACGAACATCGAGGCCCACCTGGAGAAGATGGCGGCGGAGGGCTGGATGCTGGAGAAGATGCCGTACCTGTGGCACTACCGCCGGTGTGAGCCGAAGCAGGTCAAATTCTGCGTCACCTACTACCCCCGGGCGTCGGTGTTCGACCCGGAGCCCACGGAGGGGGAGCTGGATTTCCACGCCTACTGCGAGCGCACCGGCTGGAAGCTGGCGGCCTCCAACGCCCAGTTACAGATTTTCTACAACGAGGACCCGGACGCCACGCCTATTGAGACGGACCCGGTGATGGAGGTGGACACCCTCCACCGCACCGCCAAGCGGACCTTCCTGCCCACCTACTTCTTCCTGCTGGCCCTCGTGCTGTTCAACCTCTGGATGTTCGTGGGGGAGATCGTCAACCACCCGATCCGGCTGCTGTCCAGCCCCGTCCGGCTCGTCTCCTGCGTGGTATATGTGGAGCTGTTCCTGCTGTGCGGGGTGACCGTCGGCGGCTACTTCCGCTGGCACCGCCGGGCCCGGCAGGCGGCGGAGCGGGGGGAGTTCCTGGCCACCCCCAACCACACTCAATTCCAGAACGTGTGCCTGGCGGTGACGGCGCTGGTCATGGCCTACTGGCTGTTCTGCTACGTCTGGCAGGGGGACCGGCTGACGAGGATCGTCTACCTGGTGATGATCGGGTGGTTCCTGGTGATTTTCTTCGGCACCCGCCTGGTGATGAACTTCCTCAAAAAGAAAAAGGTGTCCAAAAACGTGAACCGGGTGGTCACCTTCGGCGGTATCTTCGTGCTGAGCTACGTCCTGCTGTTCGGCATGATCATCGCCCTGGTGTCCGCCACCGGCCGCGGCCTGCTGCCCACCCAGGGGGACGGTGACGTGGACCGCTACGAGTACCAGGGGCAGGTCTGGTACCTCTACCGGGACGAGATCCCCCTGCGGATCGAGGACATGATGGCGGTGGAGTACGACGACTACATCACCAGCTTCGACGGCGACGACTCCCTGTTCCTCAGCCGGTACGAGGCCGAGCAGCGCCCCCGGTTCGACGCGGAGGACTTCACGGACATCCCTACCCTGGACTATGAGGTCGTGTCGGTGAAGGTGCCGTTCCTCTACAACTGGTGCCGGGACGCCATGTACCGGGACCGGGATGAGACCGACGACGACAGAGTCCCGGAGGGGCACAAGGCTCTCTACCAGCCGGTGGACCCCGCCCCCTGGGGCGCAGAGGAGGCATATGAGCTGATCTATCAGGACGCGGATTGGGCGTCCAACCGGTTCCTGCTGTGCTACGACAGACGCATTGTGTCCATCCACTTCGACTGGACCCCCACGGCGGAGCAGATGGCCATCGTGGGGGAGAAGCTGGGGGGATAGGGACAGGAAACGG
>CANRHK010000261.1 GCA_947630395.1 uncultured Oscillospiraceae bacterium | reverse complement strand
GCCTCGGGGACCTCGGCGGCCTTGCCCAGGCCGTAGCCCACCTTGCCCTTGCCGTCGCCGACGACCATCAGGGCGGAGAACTTCATGACGCGGCCGCCCTTCACCGTCTTGCTGACGCGGTTGAGGTAGACGACCTTCTCAATATACTCGCTCTGGGGTTTCTCAAATCTAGGCATTTTCTATTTCCTCCTCCCTTAGAACTTCAGGCCGCCTTCACGGGCGCCCTCGGCCAGCTCGGCCACGCGGCCGTGGTACAGGTAGCCGCCGCGGTCGAAGACCACGGTGTCGATGCCCTTGGCCAGAGCGGCCTTGGCAACGGCGTTGCCCACGGCCCTGGCGGCGGTCTTGTTTCCGCCGTGGTCCATCTTCAGGGAGGATGCGGAGCACAGGGTGACGCCGCTCACGTCGTCAATCACCTGGGCGTAGATGTTCTTCTCGCTGCGGAACACGTTGAGGCGGGGACGCTCGGGGGTGCCGGAAATCTTGGCGCGCACGCGCTTGTGCCTCTTGATCCGCTGGGCGTTGGTGTTGGGTTTCTTAATCATATTTCAGCACGCCTCCTTACTTCTTCGCGCCGGTCTTACCGACCTTGCGGCGGATGACCTCGTCCGCATACTTGATTCCCTTGCCCTTGTAAGGCTCGGGGGGACGCTTCTCGCGGACCTCGGCGGCGAACTGGCCGACCTGCTGCTTGTCGCAGCCGACGATGACGATCTTGTTGGGAGCGGGAACCTCGATGGTGATGCCTGGCACCTCGCTTACCTTCACCTGGTGGGAATAGCCCAGGTTCATGACCAGGGTGTTGCCCTCCTTCACGGCGCGGTAGCCGACGCCGTTGATCTCCAGCTCCTTCTTGAAGGGCTCGTGGACGCCCACCACCATGTTGTGGATGAGGGAGCGGGTGAGGCCGTGGAGCGCGCGGTGCTCCTTGTCGTCGCTGGCGCGCCTTACGTGGATCACGGCGCCGTCCTTCTCAATGGTCATGGACGGGTGCATCTGGTGGGTCAGGGTTCCCTTGGGGCCCTTGACGGTGACCATGTTGTCCGCGCCGACGGTGACTTCCACGCCGGCGGGAACGGTAATGGGCATTCTGCCGATTCGACTCATATCAAATACCCTCCTTACCACACGAACGCCAGGACTTCGCCGCCGACATGGGCCTCGCGGGCCTTCTTGTCGGTCATGACGCCCTTGGACGTGGAGACAATGGCGATACCCAGGCCGCGGAGGACCCGGGGCAGCTCGTCGGCGCCCGCGTACACGCGGAGGCCGGGCTTGCTGACGCGGCGGAGACCGGTGATGACCTTCTCCTTGCCGGCGTTGTACTTCAGAGTGATGCGGATCACGCCCTGGGTGCCGTCGTCAATGAGCTGGAAGCTCTTGATATAGCCCTCGTCCAGCAGGATCTGAGCGATGCTCTTCTTCATGTTGGAAGCGGGGACGTCAACGGTCTCATGCTTGGCGTTGTTCGCGTTGCGGATGCGGGTCAACATATCCGCAATGGGATCGGTGATGTGCATGGATAATTCCTCCTCATTTGAAGTTACAGCTTACGCTGTTGAGGCGGCGAGGTATCACCGCGAATTTGGAGCGGCCCGCCGCGTAATTCGCGGTGACCTTTCGCCGTCCTATTTGGCCGCGGGTTCCCGCCCGCGGTCCGTCACAATGTTAAAATCCCGGATTACCAGGAAGCTTTCCTCACGCCGGGAATCTCGCCCTTATAGGCCAGCTCCCGGAAGCAGATACGGCAGACGCCGTAGTTGCGGAGATAGGCGTGGGGGCGGCCGCAGATCTTGCAGCGGTTATACTTGCGGGTGGAGAACTTGGCCTCGCCCTGCTGCTTCAGAATCATAGACTTTTTCGCCATGTTTTAAACCCTCCAATCAGCGCTCGAAGGGGGCGCCGACGAGCGTCAGGAGCTCACGGGCCTCTTCATCGGTCTCGGCGGTGGTGCAGATGATGATATCCATGCCGCGGATCTTGTCGATCTTGTCGTATTCGATCTCGGGGAAAATCAGCTGCTCCTTGACGCCCAGTGCGTAGTTGCCACGGCCGTCAAAGGAATTGGGGTTGATGCCGTGGAAATCACGGACGCGGGGCAGGGCCACGTTGAACAGGCGGTCCAAAAACTCCCACATCTTGTCGCCGCGGAGTGTCACCTTCGCGCCGACGGGCATGCCCTCACGGACCTTGAAGTTGGCCACGGACTTCTTGGCGATGGTGATGATGGCCTTCTGGCCGGTGATGGTGGTCAGGTCGCGGACGACCGCTTCCAGAACCTTGGCGTTGTCCCGGGCCTCGCCGCAGCCCACGTTCACGACCACCTTGTCGATCTTGGGGATCTGCATGACGCTCTTGTACTCGAACTTCTTCATGAGAGCAGGAGCGGCCTCTTCGGTGTACTTTGTCTTTAAAGTCGGCATGTGTTCCTACTCCTTTCTTACAGCTCGGCGCCGCACTTCTTGCAGACGCGGGTCTTCTTGCCGCCCTCGATCTTGTGGCCCACGCGGGTGGCCTTGCCGCACTTGGGGCAGACGACCTGGACCTTGCTGGCGTACAGGGCGGCCTCGCGGCGGACAATGCCGCCCTCCTCGCCCTGACGGCGGGGCTTGGTGTGGCAGGTGACCATATTGACGCCTTCCACGACGACCTTGGACTCGCTGGGGACGGTGCGCTGCACCTTGCCCTGCTTGCCCTTGTCCTTGCCGGACAGGACGACCACGGTGTCGCCCTTCTTCACATTCATTGCCATTTCTCTGCGCTCCTCCTTACACAACCTCGGGAGCCAGGGACAGGATCTTCATATACTCCTTGTCGCGCAGCT
>CANRHK010000260.1 GCA_947630395.1 uncultured Oscillospiraceae bacterium | reverse complement strand
TCTCTGCCTATACCATCCGCAGCATCACCGCTCGTTCTTGGATCTTATCTTGTTTTTATTGAAGATTAGTATGAGATTGTTCCTGAGCGACAGAACGTGCGTCTGCTTCCGTATTTTGAATGGATGGATGCCGGGGTGAGTATCCATGCACCCAAACGTACGCCCATATCCAGATGCTCGTCCAGGTATGGATACCCACACAGAGCTTGAGTATTTGTGAGGGAGCGTCTGAGGAGATATGGTGCCCGGACATCTCCCCACTGGCCCTCAGACAGCTGGATGCCAGGGGGCATACCCGGGCATTGCAAACGATGCCACCTCCTATTTCTCGGACGTGGCATCGTTTGCATCCTATATACCATTTTCTAGTGCTGCACGGCCAGCAAACGCATGGTTGAACTTGATCAGGAAACCCCAGACCAAATCAAGTGGCGTCATGAAGCAGTTTACTGGTCGTCTCCGACGCTGCCCTTGAGCTCTCGCTTGATGTCATAAAAGGCGGTCATCGGGTGCTGATACAGGTAACTGGCCATTTCATAATTGCACCCGCCTCAAAACGAATGCTCGACCAGCCACTTCATGGCCGTTTCAATCGTTTCTGTGATGTCCTTACCTTCCGCTGTCACCACCGTCTGCCGGGGCAGGCCCTTAAAGATGTCCAGATGGCTCTCCTCGGCAAAGGCGTTCTTCACATAATTGTTATCGTCGGAAAAGCCGGGGTCGGGCTGGATCTGGCAGATGCTGTACGCCTGCAAAATAGCTGTCACCGGTACGCCGTGATAGGTAAGGCCCCTGTATTGATCGATTTTACTTTGCGGAATGGGGGCGCTCTCCCGATAGATGCGCATAGCTTCGGCCAGTACCTCCCGCTCTCTGTCGGTGAGAGGCTGCGCTCCACTGGCAGTACGAACATTGTCCCGCACCTGCTCGATAGTACTCATGCCGGACAGGACGGCGATGACGCCCTCCTTCTCCAGGCAGAACCGCAGCGGCCAGGAGGCGATGGAGCGGTCGGGATCTGCCGCTCTCAGCATGGCCTCGGCCTCCTCGGGGAGCTTCGCCAGTCCACCGCCCTTCACGGCCTCCATGATGACCACCTGCTTACCGTGCTTACGGATCACGTCATAGCAGGCCCTCGCCTGGACCAGCTCACTATCCCAGTCGATGGGGTTGACAGCGATCTGGACGAATTCCGTCTCCGGATGCTCTTTCAACACCCGGTCCAGGAGTTTGGCCGAGGAGTGGAAGGAAAAGCCCAAGTGCCGGATCTTCCCCTCCTCCTTCCACTTTTTGGCGTGGTCAAAGAGGTGAGTTGCCTTGATGACACCGCCCTTGCCGTCCACGCCGTCATAGAGGACCGTCTGGACATTGTGCAGCAGATAATAGTCGATATAGTCCACACCCAGATTGTTGAGCTGCTCCTGAAAGACGGCGTCGATCTGCTCCTCGGGTACATTGTTGAACGTGGGAAACTTGGTGGCCACGGTAAAGCTCTCACGTGGGTGGCGCTCCACCAGGGCACGGCGCACCGCCTCCTCACTCTTACCCATGTGGTAGACGAAACTGGTATCAAAATAGGTGTACCCAGCTGCCAGGAATTCGTCCACCATCTGTTCCAGCTGAGGATAGTCAAAATCCTCCGGGCCAGAGAGTACCGGCAGCCGCATCATACCAAAACCAAGATTTTTCATGATAATCACCATGCCGACCGCAAAGCTGTCGGCACAAATAGGGATGAAAGAGTGCTGACAAGCGGTCGCCTTTCTTATAAAATTGAAGTTAGAGTGGGAAGCACACTACAACGCACGGTGAGGTAAGTCGTAGATGGCTTCCGGAGCTAAAAACAGTATGTTAATCAGTGTTAGGACCGCCTTTTCAAGCACAAATAAGTGGCGCTTCGAGCCCGCACACTAAGGATTGTATTAACGCCTGTTAATTGCCTGGTGGTCCAGTCACTGCTTTCCCCTCGCTATTTTGCTATGAGGAGGGTGTAGCTTGAAAGTCGTATTTCCAACCTGCTGCGGGGTCGATGTGCACAAGTCGTTTCTGGTGGCAACCATTATTAAGACCCCGGCAGACAGCTTGCAGCCCAGCTATCAGAAGAAACGCTTTTCCACATTCAACTCAGATCTGAACCGCTTTGCCGACTGGCTCCACAAGAATGGCTGACTGGATGTCTGCATGGAGTCCACCGGAAAGTACTGGGTCCCCGTCTTTAACATCCTGGAGAAGCGGGGTGTCCGGGTCGTCATTGCGAACCCGAAGTGGGTCAAGGCGGTCAAGGGGAACAAGGATGATACCAAGGATTCTAAATGGATTGGGGACCTGTTTCGCATTGGCCTAGTCAAAAGCAGTTTTATCCCACAAAAGGATATCCGCATTTTGCGAGACCGCAGAAAATTTTGTGTAAATTGGTCGAATTATGTTACCAGTGAGAGGAATTACATAAAAATTTACGGGGTCTCCATTTTTTTCGGGAATTGACCCGCTACCGCTATAAGCTCACATCCATGAAAAGCAGCGAGAAAAACCGTTTCCAAAATGCTTTTACCGTCTGCAATGTGGCGCTTGATTCCGTCGTGTCTGATATGTTTGGCAAGTCCGCAGCCGCTATCACGGACTACCTTACATCCGATGAGGATTTTGACGCCCAGCATTGTGTTTCTTTGCTACAGCGCTCCCTTAAGAAAAAGGCGAACGATGTTCTTGAGGCAATCGAGGGCTATGAAATCGCACCGGAGCAGAAGACTCGCATTGGTATCATCCGTGACCATCTCCACTACATTGACGCTCTCATCAGCCGGGTGGACGCCTCTCCGGCGTATTC
>CANRHK010000259.1 GCA_947630395.1 uncultured Oscillospiraceae bacterium | reverse complement strand
TCACCACGGCGGCTGGCTGTGAGGTGGGTCTGGATGGGGTGATCGGCAGCTCTACGCTGACCCAGAATGGGATTTTCGCCACGGATGCCCAGGGCGAGATCCATATCTCCAATCTGGCCCCCGGCGCGTATGTGGTGACGGAGATCAAGGCCCCGGACGGCTACGTTATGGACAGCGCCAGCACCAACGTGGTGATTGGGGCCAACGGCGACACCCAGACCGTCGTTGTGACCAATTCCAAGGCTGGTACGCTGGTGATCGACAAACGGGATTCCCTGACTGGTAAGCCCCTGGAGGGCGTCACCTTCAAAGTCACTACCAGCACAGGTGAGTTCGTGCCGGATGAAAATGGCCGGATCAGCAGCAATGGACTGTACTTCACCGACATGGACGGGAAAATCACCATCAACGGCGTTGTGGGTACGCTGGTGGTAACGGAAACGGCCACCATCCCCGGCTACACCATTGACGAGGCCACCCGGACCCAGACGGTGGTGGTGAATCCCAACGACACGCAAACTCTGCACTTCACCAATACCCCCAGCACCACCCTCGTCATTGAGAAGTACATCGAGGGCACCACTACCCCGCTGAAGGGCGTCACCTTCCTGGTGACAGACTCCAGCGGCGCTGTGGTGGGCAGCTCTAACGGCGAGTACATCACCGACGAGAACGGGCGCATTGTCATCAACGACCTGACCCCCGGCACCACCGTGACCGCAAGGGAGGTCAAGGCCCTGGAGGGCTATGTGCTGGACACCACCCCGAAGTCCATCCTCATTAAGGCGGGCGAGGTACAGACCCTCCGTTTCTACAATCAGGCACAGGGGACCATCGTGATCCGCAAGCTGGACAAGCAGACCGGCGAACCGCTGGCCGGGGTGGAGTTTGAAATCACCTACTCGGACGGCAGCTACCTGGACGGCGACTACGGCCACCTGTCCAGCAAGGGTCTCTACAAGACCGACGCCAACGGAGAAATTCGTATTTCCGGCGTGGTGGGTACTCTGGTCATCACGGAAACCAAGCCCCTGCCCGGTTATGTGATGGACGAGGGCACCCGGACCCAGACAGTCAAGGTCAACCCCACCGACACCCAGACCATCACCGTTTATAACACCAAAGTTGGCGGCCTCACCATCATCAAGAAGGACGAGGAAACCGGGGAGCGCATCAAGGGCGTCCAGTTTGAGGTCCGTAAGCTGAATGGGGAGATTATCGGCACCTATTCCACCGACAGCAACGGCGTTATCAGCCTACCCGAAGCCGAGAAAGGCTGGTATCAGGTGGTGGAGCTGAAAGCCGCCAAGGGCTACAAGCTGGACGATACGCCCCATCAGATTGAGGTAAAGGACGGGGCCACCGCCACGCTGGAGATCACCAACCGGCAGGCCGGCAGCGCCTTGATCCACAAGATCGACAGCGTGACCGGCAAGGGTATCTACGGGGTAAAGTTCCTGCTGTCCGACGCCAAGGGAAACCCCATCGGCACCTACGAGAGCGATAACGAGGGCTATGTCTACATCGACAAGGAGTTAGATGACGGCAAGTACACCATCCGCGAGATTGAGTGCGCGGACGGCTATATCCTGGACACCCAGCCTAAGACTGTCTATGTGGAGTACGGCGGCTGCACCACCGTCACTTGGGAGAACACCCCCATCACCGGACAGATCCAGATTACCAAGGTGTCCGAGGACTACAACAGCATGAACGGCTGGGCGGCGGGGACTCCGCTGCCGGGGACGGTCTTCGAAATCTACAACCGGGCCGGAAACCTGGTGGACACCGTGGAGACGGACAAGAACGGCATCGCCCGTTCCAAGCCTCTCCCCTTGGGCCGCTATACCATCCGGGAAACCCAGGCCACCGAGTTCTACGGCGCCAGCAATGAGCCTATGGAGGTGGAGATTGAGTTCTCCGGCCAAATTGTCCGGGTGAAGATGACCAACAAGGCGCTGTACACCGGCGTGTCCATCACCAAGCGCGGCTACAGCATGGTCATGCCCGGACAGATGATTCGGTATGACATCTCCAATGTGGCCAACAATTCCACCACATCCCTCTCCTCGTTCTACTGGCGCGATACCCTGCCCGCGGCTGTCCGGCTGGATAAGATTTACACAGGCACCTACAACGTCAAGGGCAACTACAAGATTGTCTACAAGACCAACCTCAATGGGAACTACCGGACTATGTACGACAACCTGAGCACCCAGCAGGACAAGGTGCTGGATGCCTCCGCCGCTGCCCTGGGACTGGCCGGCAACGAGTATGTCACCGAGTTCATAGTGGTGTTTGGCGTGGTACCCTCCAACTTCCGTATGGTGGAGACGGCGCGTGTAGACTGCGTTGTACAGTCCAACCTCAAGAACAACGCCAGCTTCGTCAACCAGGCGGATGTGGGCGGCGTCTATAACGGCCAGTGGATTATGGCCACGGACCGCTGGGTCACGAAGGTGTACGCCCCCAGCAAGCCCCTGCCCCGCACCGGGTACTAATCCCTTTCTCAATCGCGATTCTTACAACATACGGGGGGCCGTCCACAGGGCGGCTCCCCCTCATTTTTACAGGAGGTAACAAATGAAGCATAAGAAAATGCTCCGTATCCTCGCGCTGACCGCGCTGCTGACCGTGCTCCTTGCCGTTCCGGCCTTTGCCTCGGGCACGACGGGGGATGTGGCCGGGGTGGTGCAGGACACCTGGGACGACGCAGCCGGGCAGATTAAAACGGTGGTAGACAATGTGGTCTTCCCCGCTCTGGATATGATTCTGGCTATCGCGTTCTTCTGCAAACTGGGTATGGCTTTTTTCGACTACCGGAAGCATGGCCAGTTTGAATGGGCGGGGCCGGT
>CANRHK010000258.1 GCA_947630395.1 uncultured Oscillospiraceae bacterium | reverse complement strand
TACCCGGTGGGCCGGCTGGACATGGACAGTGAGGGGCTGCTGATCCTCACCAGCGACGGGAATTTTGCCCAGCGCCTGGCCCACCCCAGCCACGAGACGGAGAAGGAGTACCGCGTGACGGTGACCGGCCGGCTGGAGGGCTGCAGGGAGCGTCTGGCCGCCCTCCGCGCCCTGGAGGACGGGACGCGCATTGTTCCGGCGAGGGTCGAGATTGTTTCCAGGCAGGGGAGCCGATGGGTGTTGTCCGTCACCATCCGCCAGGGCCTCAACCGCCAGATCCGGCGGATGTGTGCCGTGGCGGATCTGCGCGTGGAGCGGCTTGTCCGCGTACGGGAGGGTGGCCTCACCTTGGGGGAGCTGCCCCCGGGCAAGTGGCGGTTCCTGACTGCGGAAGAAGTCCGTCTATTTCAATGAAACCGGGGCCTGCGCCCCGCGAAGGAGGCCGCGATGACCAAGGACGTGCTACATACGCTGCGGGAGAATATGAGCAGCTTCTCCAAGGGGCAGAAGCGCATTGCGGCCTATATTCTCTCCGACTACGACAAGGCAGCTTTTATGACGGCCGGCAGGCTGGGCGAGTTGGCAAAGGTCAGCGAATCTACGGTGGTGCGCTTTGCCGCCATGCTTGGATATGACGGATATCCGTCAATGCAAAAGGCTTTACAGGAGCTGGTGCGCGGTAAACTGACTTCCATTCAGCGCATCCAGGCCTCCAATGACCGTCTGTTCAACTCCGATGTGGTGACATCTGTCTTACAGACGGACATGGACAAGATCCGGGTGGCCATTGAGGAACTGGATAGAACCGCCTTTGAGGCGGCGGTGGAGAAGCTGGTGGCCGCCAAGCATGTGTATATTCTGGGCGTCCGATCCAGCTCCTTCCTGGCGGGCTATTTCCACTTCTATCTCCATCTGCTCCTGCCCAATGTGACACTGGTGACCAGCAACAGCGCGGGGGATATTCTGGAACAGACCCTCCGCATTGGGCCGGGGGATCTGCTGGTGGGCATCAGCTTTCCCCGGTACTCCACGGCCACGGTCAAGGGCGTCCAGTTTGCCCACGACAGGGGGGCGGATGTGCTGGCTATTACGGACAGTCCTATGTCGCCCCTGTACTCCCTGGCGTCGGTGTCTCTGCTGGCCCGCAGCGACATGATCTCCTTCGTGGACTCCCTGGTGGCACCCTTCAGTGTGCTGAACGCCCTTATTGTGGCGGCTGGCCACCGGAAGGACGGGGACATTGCCCAGATTTTCAATCGTCTGGAGGGCATCTGGGACGAGTACGGCGTGTTCGGGTACAGCGATGAAAGCTGACGTTGTAGTGGTGGGCGGCGGTCCGGCGGGCATGATGGCCGCCATTGCCGCCGCAGAGAAGGGCTCGTCCGTGTGCCTCCTGGAGCCCAACGAGCGATTGGGGAAAAAGCTGAATATCACCGGCAAGGGCCGGTGCAACGTCACCAACAACTGCGATTTAGAGACTTTTATGCGGAATGTTCCTCGTAATGGGAGATTCCTTTACAGCGCCTACGCCCAGTTTACTAGCACCGATGTGATGGATTTTTTTGAGCGCCTTGGCGTGCCGTTGAAGACTGAGCGGGGAGAGCGGGTATTCCCGGTGTCGGACAGGGCCTTTGATATCAGCGGGGCCTTGGAGAAACGGCTGCGGCAACTGCGCGTGGCAATTGTCCGGGACAGGGCCCAGGCGCTCCTTCTGCGGGAGGGCGTACTCTGCGGGGTGAAGGGCCAGCGGGAGGACTGCGAGGCGTCCCGGGTGATTGTGGCTGCCGGCGGGGTCAGCTACCCACTGACGGGCAGCACCGGCGACGGCTACCGGCTGGCCAAGTCCGCGGGCCACACGGTGCAGCCGCCCAGGGGCTCCCTGGTGCCGCTGTGCGCGGAGGGGGTTCTTTGTCCCCGGCTCCAGGGGCTAAGCCTCAAAAATGTGGCCCTTCGGGTATACGAGAACGACAAGAAGATTTTTTCTGACTTTGGGGAGATGCTATTTACCCACTTCGGGGTCAGCGGGCCTATGATTCTGTCCGCCTCGGCCCACATGCGGAAATTCGGACAGAAGTCCTACCGGTTGGAGATTGATTTGAAGCCCGCTCTGGACGAGGAGGCCCTGGACAGGCGGCTGGTGGGCGATTTTGCCAAGCACGCCAACAGTGATTTCTGCAATGCTTTGGATGACCTGTTGCCAAAGAAGTTGATTGCTCCTTTTGTGGAGATGACGGGGATTGATCCCCGTGAGAAGGTCCACGATTTGACCAGGGAGCAGCGCCGCCGGGTGCTGGGCCTGCTGAAGGCTCTGCCGGTTACTATTACCGGCCCCCGGCCGGTGGAGGAGGCCATTGTCACCTCCGGAGGCGTGACGGTGAAGGAGGTGAATCCCTCCACCATGGAGTCCCGGCTGCTGGAAGGGCTTTATTTCGCCGGGGAGGTGCTGGATGTGGATGCCTACACCGGGGGGTTCAATCTCCAGATTGCCTGGTGCACCGGGCATTTGGCCGGTGTCTCGGCGGCAGGGTGAGGGGGCTACGCCCCCCCCTCGGGGAAGTGGGGGTTCCACCCCCACGCCCTGGCCTACTTTTCCCTTGCCGGAAAAGTAGGCAAAAGGGCACGCAAGGGGCTGGCGCCCCTTACGTATCCCTAATTTTTGATTATTTTTGCGCTGTCTTGCCGGTCTGTCTTGTCTACCCGCTTGCCGTCCGTATATGAGGCGAAGCGGCTGTCCGAAAATGTTTTTGCCCGGATTGGCGCGCTGGCGCGAGGGCGCTTTGGGTGCGCTGTACGTTTTTTTCGTTGACGGACTGCTGTCTGCTCCGTTCCACTCCGCATATGATGAATGTTTCCATATGCACCAGGCCCCTACTCCTAGGCGAGGTATGCATGGCC
>CANRHK010000257.1 GCA_947630395.1 uncultured Oscillospiraceae bacterium | reverse complement strand
TCACCAACACGCTGTTTCTGTTTTGTGGGCGGAAGCGGGACCGGATAAAGGGACTGTACTGGGAAGGGGACGGCTTCGTCCTCCTCTACAAGAGGCTGGAGCAGGGAGCGTACCAGTGGCCGAGGAGGGAAACTGAAGTGAAGATGCTGACACCCCAGCAGTACCGCTGGCTGATAGAGGGGTTGAAAATTGAGCAGCCAAAAGCGAACAAAGCGGTGACTGGCCTGAGCATGATATAGCCCCCATTATCCCAAATATTTTGCTGAAAATCAAACAAAACCCTGGTAATTCGACAACTTTTGTGGTATAATTACATATTGGTTCGTCTATTAGAGACGGAAGCAAATTCTCTCATTGTCAATTCAATCATTGCTTTGCTGATTCCGGGAAACCACCATTATCTGGAAGCGCTGCATTAGCTGCCAGATTAGCAGGAGAACGCGAATATCCGCTTATTGAGGGTGGCCGGGGGGCGGACTACTTCACGGTGAAGCTGTCGTACTTGCTGCCCTGACGGATCAGCTCCTCCAGCTTGTCCACCGGGGCAGCGGCTTCATCGCTGTCCCGCAGGGCAAAGCGCACCGCTAGCTGCTTGCCTAGCTTCTCGGCGGCCACAGCCTGGACGGTCTGGGCCACCTCCGGGCAGTTGAGGCTCTCCAGGGTCAGGCCGTCGCCGCAGCGGATCACCATCACATCCCCCTCCAGCTCCCCCGCCGCATCGTCCAGCATGAACTGGAACATGGGGCCCAGCCGGGCCTTGCAGTGCTCCACAATGGCCAGCCAGGGTCCGCCGTCGCCGTGGGCCTTTTGAGGCGGCGGTGTGGGCACACCCACCTTCCGGCGCCGGGACGCCTGCTGGGGAGGGGCAGCGTTCTGGACCACCGGATCGCCATAGGGCGGGGGTGCGTCATTATCGTCCGGGGGCGGCGGCGTGTCGCCATCGTCGGGCAGCGGGGCTTCCGCCGCGGGGGCAGGGGCCTCAGACACCGGTTTTGCGGGCGGCGCGGCAGAGGACGCCGGTTCTTTAGATTCTGGCGCGGCCGCGTCCCAGGGGGGCGTGCCCTCCGCCCGCGCGATATCCTCTCCCCAGGCGGGCGCCTTTCTGCGGGGCAGGGCCGGGGAGACCGTCCGGGCGGGAGCGCCGCCCTCCTCCAGCCGGGCAAGCCGGGCGGCCAGGGCAGTCACGTCGCCGCAGAGGCTCTCGTCGCACAGCCGCAGCAGGCACAGCTCCGCGTCCGTGCGGCGGTTGGCGCTAAGGGCCAGGCCGGCCAGGACGCTCTGGAGCTGGGTGGTCATAAAGATAAGCCGGGTGGGGCTGACGCCCTGGCTGAGGGCGTCCATCTGGGCGGTGTCGTAGCCGCCGGAGAGCAGGGCCGCGCTCCCCTCCGGGGCGGTCATGCGGATCAGCAGATCCCGGGCCAGGGTAGACAGCTCCCCCAGCAGGGCGGACACGTCCTTGCCGCCGGTGTAGAGCTGATCCAGGAGCAGCAGGGCCGCCTGGGCGTCCCGCCGCAGCACAGAGTCCATGAGCTTGGCGGTCTGGAGCTTGCCCGCCAAGCCCAGCACGTCCAGCACCCGGGCGGTGTCAATCCGTCCGCCGCCGGCGCCGCACTGGTCCAGGAGGCTCAGGGCGTCCCGGAGGGCGCCGTCGGAGAGCCGGGAGAGAAGCTCGGCGGCGTCATCGGTCAGGTCCATGTTCTCCTGCCGGGCCACATAGTGCAGCCGCCCCGCGATGTCCTGGGGCCGGATGCGCTTGAAGGAGAACCGTTGGCAGCGGGAGAGGATGGTGGCGGGCACCTTGTGGAGCTCGGTGGTGGCCAGGATGAAGATTAGGTGCTCCGGGGGCTCCTCCATGATCTTCAGCAGGGCGTTGAAGGCCGCCACGGACAGCATGTGGACCTCGTCGATGATGTATACCCGGTACCGGACGCTGGCGGGGGAGTACACCGCCTCGTCCCGGAGGGCACGGACGCTGTCCACGCCGTTGTTGGAGGCCGCGTCCAGCTCCAGTACATCCAGGAGACTGCCGTTGTCAATGCCCTGACAGGCGGGGCAGACGCCGCAGGGGTCGCCGTTTTGAGGATTCCGGCAGTTGACGGCCTTGGCCAGGATCTTGGCGCAGGTGGTCTTGCCGGTGCCCCGGGTACCGGTAAAGAGGTAGGCGTGGGACAACCGGCCCTGGGCCACCTGCCGGCGGAGGGTCTCGGTGATGTGGCTCTGGCCCACCACGTCGGAGAAAACTTTTGGACGCCACTTGCGGTAGAGCGCCTGGTACATGGGCATACCTCCCTGAAAACGGAAATTCCCTCCCAGCAGGAAAAAAGCCCCCGTGACCGTGCGGATATACTGGTCCCGCAAATGTTCGGAGCGGGGATAAACAAAGAACCCATGAAATACTCTCCGCAAGCATCCGCTCCGAACCGGCACCCTCGCGGCACATTTCGTCCCGCTTAATGCTGCTCGGTTCCCCGCCTGACATGGTTCACAGGCATCCATTGCGCGAGACCGGGACCTCAACACGAATGCTTGCGGAGAATACTCCATGGTATCTCTATTATACACGTTGTACTACGTAATTGCAAGAGGAAATTTTCGCCGCAAAACATCTTCCTTAAAATTTCCGCAGTTCAAAAATTGGGGGTTGACAACCGCTCGGAACTGTGGTATTTTAATCAATGCCGATATTCGCCGGTGTGGTGGAATTGGTAGACACAAGGGACTTAAAATCCCTCGGTAGCGATACCGTGCCGGTTCGAACCCGGCCACCGGCACCATCGAGGATTTAGTCCAATATATCGCGGAGTAGAGCAGTTGGTAGCTCGTCGGGCTCATAACCCGGAGGCCGGAGGTTCAAGTCCTCCCTCCGCAACCAAATCAGTTACCGTTGTTGATACAATTTCAACA
>CANRHK010000256.1 GCA_947630395.1 uncultured Oscillospiraceae bacterium | reverse complement strand
CTGCCGGTGGACGTGCGCTTCATGCTGCCCAGCTGCGTGCCCGCCACCCCCATGGACGAGAGCGGCGCGGTGCTGGACTACCGCAGCATCGACTCCTTCTACGACCACCCCCGGGTCCAGGGGCTGGCGGAGATGATGAACTACCCCGGCGTCATCGGCGCGGACCCCCAGGTCATCGAGAAGATTGTGGCGGCTCAGGCCCACCACAAGAAGATCGACGGCCACGCCCCGGGCCTGGTGGGCAACGATTTGAACGCCTACGTGGCCGCCGGGGTCTACTCCGACCACGAGTGCTTCGACCCGGCGGACGCCATCGCCAAGCTGGAGCGGGGCCAGTTCATCATGATCCGGGAGGGCACCGCCGCCCACAACCTGGAGGCCCTGCTGCCTCTGCTGACGCCCCAGTACGCCGAGCGGTGCATGTTCTGCTGCGACGACAAGCACCCCAGCGACCTGCTGGAGAAGGGCCACATCGACTACAACGTCCGGGAGGCCATCCGCCGGGGGGTGGACCCCATCCTGGCGGTGAAGGTGGCCTGCCACCATGCGGCCAGGTACTTCCTCCTCAACAACCGGGGCGCCATCGCGCCGGGGTATCTGGCGGACTTCGTGGTGATTGACAACTTTGAGGATTTCCACATCCTCCAAGTCTTCAAGAAGGGCGTGGAGTACTACGACGGCAAGGCCGTCCGGGACTTCCCCGCCCCGGAGATTGACCCCTATCTGGTGCGCCGGGCCCATGACACCTTCCATGTGGCACATCTCACGGCGGAGGATTTCGCCGACCGCCGGCCTCGCGGCATCATTGGCATGGTGCCCGGGGAACTGGTGACCACGGACCAGGGCTACTCCGACCGCATTGATACGGAGTGGGACATTCTGAAAATCGCGGTCATTGAGCGGCACAAGAATACCCGCCACATTGGCGTGGCCTACCTCCAGGGGTACGGATTAAAGCGGGGGGCGGTGGCCACCAGTGTGTCCCACGACTCTCACAACATCATTGTGGTGGGGGCCAATGAGGAGGATATGGCCGCCGCGGCCAACCGGGTGGTGGAGAACAAGGGCGGCATTGTGGTGATGGAGGATGGAGTCCTCCGGGGCGAGGTGGCCCTGGGTATTGCGGGACTCATGAGCGATGATAGCCTGGAGCATGTGAACGAGGCCTTGGAGGACGCCAAGGCGGCCGCCTTCGCCCTGGGCGTCAGCCGGGAGATTGACCCCTTTATGACTTTGAGCTTTATGTCTCTGCCGGTGATTCCGACTCTGCGGCTCACCACCCGCGGGGTGATTGATGTGGAGACACAACAGTACATTTGATTTTTTGAGGGCGTCGGGAGGGTATCCCGACGCCCTCACTTTTTGTCCCCCTGCCGGGGAGGGGGGGATGTGGGACTGCCCGCCCCACGCCCTGGGTTACTTTTCCCGCGCGGGAAAAGTAACCAAAAGCGCGCCCAGGGGTTTCACCCCTGGGTACCCCAATGGTTTGATTTGTTTTGCGCTCGTCCTGTGGTTGGTTTTGTCTAAACCGGACCTGCTCCCGTGTATGAGGCGAAGCGGCTACCCTAATATGTCCTTGCACAGATGGATGCGCTGGGGCGGGGTGGATTGGGTGCGCTGGTTGTTTTTGACTATTCTAACTGCCTCCTGTCGCTCCGTTCCACTCCGCGAGGGATAGATGCCAGGTGAGGTATGCGTAACGAAATATGTTTCTTATGCGGAGTGGAACGGAGCAGACAGCAGTAGGACAAAGTAAAAAACGTACAGCGCAGCCAATGCGAAGGTTTGCCGCGTAGCGGCAAACTGGGCGCCGCATAGAAATGTCCGTACAACAGTCCTGAAATAGACGCTTCGCTCCATATACGGACGGCAATCGGGTAGACCGGACAGACCGGCAAGACAGCGCAAAACAAAACAACAAATTAGGGTTCTCAGGGGTGAAACCCCTGAGTGCCCTTTTGCCTACTTTTCCGGCAAGGGAAAAGTAGGCCAGGGCGTGGGGGTGGAACCCCCACATCCCCCCTCCCGGCAGGGACTGTCCGCAGAGGTACAGCCCCACCCCCTTTTGTGCATTTTTTTGCCAGACCGATGGAGAAATTTTTCATTCCGGCTCCGCCAAATCCGCATTTTATCTTGCATAGTCTTCTTATTTTTGCAATTTCCACTTCAACTCACTGCAAACACAGCCGATTTATGCAAAGCGAGCCGTCATTCCTACAAAATTTTGGAATAAAAAAACTTTTTAATCTGTGACTATTCACAAAAAAGTGTTCTTGTGCTACACTGCAATTATAGGCAATCCCTATTCACACCATGCTGAAATGGAGGACATATTTTATGGTTGAACTGTTCAGGAAGGGCGCGTATCTGGTGGACGGCCGGATCGTCTGGGCGGAGGACGCCCAGGGCCTGGAGGCCCCCGACGCCGCCCGGGAAAAGACCATCGCCTATTCCATCCTGCGCGCCCATGACAAGAGCAGGGACCCCAAGAAGCTCCGCATTAAGTTCGACGCCCTCATCTCCCACGATATCACCTTCGTCGGCATCATCCAGACCGCCAAGGCCTCCGGCCTCAAGGAGTTCCCCATCCCCTACGCCATGACCAACTGCCACAACTCCCTGTGCGCCGTTGGCGGCACCATCAACGAGGACGACCACGCCTTTGGCCTCTCCGCCGCCAAGAAGTACGGCGGTATCTACGTCCCCGCCAATCAGGCCGTCATCCACCAGTACGCCCGGGAGCGGCTGGCGGGCTGCGGCAAGATGATTTTGGGCTCCGACTCCCACACCCGCTACGGCGCCTACGGCTGCATGGGCGTAGGCGAGGGAGGCGGCGAGCTGGTGAAGCAGCTGCTGGAGAACACCTACGACGTGGCCGCGCCGGAAGTGGTCATGGTCTACCTGGA
>CANRHK010000255.1 GCA_947630395.1 uncultured Oscillospiraceae bacterium | reverse complement strand
GTTTACAATCTTTGCCATAGTAGTTGTCCTCCTTAATTTTCTTTGAAATCTTCAATGGCTGTGTTCATTGCCGGACGCTTGTCGCTCTCCGGCACGAGCGTCGGTTTGCCGGGCGGTTTATAGACAAGACCGCCGAGCAGTTCTTCAAACTTTTTCCTGCCGAGCGCCTGGCTCATCGCTGTGATGCCCAGAAGGGTTTTATACGTCCACCCTCAAAAATGAGCTTCTATTGCGTAACAGGCAACGAAAAAGACGGGCAAAAAGCAATCACTTTCCACTCGCCTTTCTCTGCACCCTGTACGGCAGCTACCCTATTTCATTTTTAGGTTGATACTGTTTTATGCGTAGCTACCATTAGGGCGGCATTTTTCACGCTCTATCAGCCGGCCTCTCTCAAATGAGCGGGATTACTCCGAATCGCCGTCGTCCCCCTCCGGATCGATGTCGTCCAGCTCAAATTCCAGCTGTTCGCCGCCGTCGCCGATCTCTTCGCCCGCATCCAGATCAAACTCCAGCCGCTCGCCGCAGTTGGGGCACTCCACATAGCCGCTGGCCAGGATGGTCTCGTCAAAGAGGATGCTCTCCTGGCAGTTGGGACAGGTGGTCTCATAGACCTCTTCGTCATCCTCTTCGTCCTCGCCGTCTTCTTCCTCCTCTTCGTCGTCCTCATCCCCGTAGAGAATGCTCTCCACGTCGCTGAGGTCCTCGCTGACGGCGTCCAGGCCGTCCTCCAGGTCGCTCTGCTCCTCGCGGATGTCCTGGAGCTCCAGGGCGATATCGTCCAACAGGTCGATGACCGCATGGAGCAGCTTGCCCTCCTTGGTCTTGCCGTCAATCCCCATGCCCTCGGCTAGGCCCTTCAAATAGGCCACTTTTTCCAGAATCTCCATCCAATCTTCTCCTTTCAAAGGAATCGCGGAATCATTGCCGCCTCACAGAACCCGCTCCCGTCACCGTGCGGCGGAGTCCATCCCGCACCGCCTGCCGGAGCGAAGGCAAAAATTCTTTTTGGTTACTTTTTCTTATAAGAAAAAGTAACTTAATTCTTGCAGCGGGACAGATACTCGCCGGTGCGGGTGTCGATGGTGATCTTGTCGCCGATGTTGATGAACAGGGGCACCTTGATTTCCGCGCCGGTCTCCAGGGTGGCGGGCTTGGTCACGTTGGTGGCAGTGTTGCCGGCGAAGCCGGGCTCGGTGTCGGTGACCACCAGATCCATGAAGTTGGGGCACTCCAGGCCGAACACGTTGCCCTTGTAGCTGAGCACCTTGCACATGGTGTTCTCCTTCACAAAGCGGAAGGCGTCACCCAGCAGGTCCTTGCCCAGCGGGATCATGTCGTAGGTCTCCTGATCCATAAAGTAGTACAGATCGCCGTCGTTGTAGCTGTACTCCATGTCCTTGCGCTCCACAAACGCCTCCTCAAACTTGGCGGTGGGGTTGAAGCTGGTCTCGGTGACGGCGCCGGTGACCACGTTCTTCATCTTGGTGCGGACGAAAGCGGCGCCCTTGCCGGGCTTCACATGCTGGAACTCAATGACCTGCATGACCTTGCCGTCCATCTCAAACGTCTTGCCGTTACGGAACTCGCCGGCGGTAATTGTTGCCATATCCAATATCCTCCTGTAGTTGGAATAAAATATCCACGGCTCATTTTACAGTATTTCCATTGATATTGCAAGAGCTTTGTGGTAATTTTATATAGGAATCGGAAGAATTTACGTCTGCGGACAGGTGGTTAGGCTGTGATAACGGTACTTTATGAGGACAAATCCCTGGTGGTCTGCCTGAAACCGCCGGGACTTCTCAGCCAGGACGGGCCGGAGGACAGCCTGCCCCAGGCGCTGCGGGACCAGCTTCACCGCCCCGTCTACCCCGTCCACCGGCTGGACCGGGCCGCCGGCGGCGTGATGGTCTACGCCAGGAGCAGCCGGGCGGCCGCAGTTCTCTCCAAGGCCATCCGGGAGGGCAGCTTTCAAAAGGAGTACCTCTGCGTGGTCCGGGGCCGTCCGGCGGAGGACAGCGGCACCTACCGGGACCTCCTGCTCCACGACAAGGCCCGGAACAAGAGCTTTGTGGTGAGCCGTCCCAGAGGAGGCGTCCGGGAGGCGGTGCTGGACTACGCCGTGGTGGGCAGCAGAGAGGGCCTGTCCCTGGTGCGAGTGCGCCTCCGCACCGGACGGACCCACCAGATCCGGGTCCAGTTCGCCAGCCGCGGGACGCCTCTGGTTGGCGACGGCAAATATGGCGGCGGATCCGGCTCTCCTCTGGCTCTCTGGAGCACCCGGCTGGCGTTTCCCCATCCGGTGAGCGGGAAAGGTGTAACCTTTGAGGCCGCGCCCGGCGGGAACGTCTGGGAGCTCTTTTCACCGGAAATCTCCGGCGACGGCGCGGGGATTACCTGAACTCTCCCTCGTTGGTGTCCAAAAGCCGCAGCCTCCTGACCCGGACAAAATCCGGGGAAAGCTCCGGCAGATATCTCTCCACCGCTGCGGCCAGCAGGGCCGGGTTCAGCCCCGGATTCTGGGCGGCCACTGTGGCGTACAGACATAAAACGCCAGGTTTCTCCTCTATCTGAAAGTCCAGCAGCATGGGGCGGATATCCACATCCGCCAGAGCCTTGCGCTTGGTCCTCTTTTGGATGACCACACTCTCGCCGCCCAGCAGGGCGGCGATTTTTTCGGATGCACCAATTGACACGCCGTTGTCGTAAAGTAATTCTACTTTGCAGGATAATGCCGCCAAATCCCGCACCGGGCGCACCGGCTCCGCGCAAGTCAGGGCAGAAATACCCTCCGGCATTCCGCTGTTCAGCCTCCCGGGCAGGGCGGCGGTGTCCACATCGCCGACGGTCTCAAAGTCCAGTATCTCGCAGTCACTCTCCTGCCCCACCGGCAGGGGCAGGGCGAAGCTGATGATGGGGTGCG
>CANRHK010000254.1 GCA_947630395.1 uncultured Oscillospiraceae bacterium | reverse complement strand
GGGACCGACCGCCCGGAGAGGCGCCCGCGAAGCGGGCGGGCCGAAGCCCCGGAGGGGGACGGGGGGCCGCGCGGGCGGCAGGCCGCGCGGAGGCCCCGGCCACCGGAGGGGGCGGACACGGCCGCGCATACCGCAGAAGCCCGCGAGCCGCCACAAGGCGGCGAACGGGCAAGCGGGCGGGGCCCCCCCCGACCGGAGGGAGCGGGGGCGGGGCCCCCGACCGCCGCAGTACCGCACCCGGTCAAGAAGCGCCCATCGGCGCGAACGGACCTAGGGCCGAGTGCGCTGGAAACCGTTGCAGCGCCTATATACGGGTATTGTCTTGATACAATATGAGTTTAATTGTGTCAAAATCCATGGCCGTGGATGGTTACTGTCCGGTTTTTCGGACAGTAAATCTATAAACAATTGTGGCAGAAAACTATAGACAAAACTCCCAGTCTATGGTATAATGCTAGTTGCCTAGACCAACAAAACACCAAAGAGAGGGAGCTTGTCATGATTGATTATATCACGGAGGTCAACCGAAAGCAAGTAGCAATTCTGGCGGCAGAACTGCTCGTTGATGAGCGGTTCCCATGGAGGGAACGCAAGATGAAGACTTTTCGATTGGCGAGGCTCTACGAGCTGGCCGGATATGAGGACTACGCCATGAAAGCGGCGGGGTGCTCTACCTGGCTCCAGTACGGCATCCAGGAGGACGGGGCCAAGAAGCTCCAGGCCGTCAACTTCTGTCAGCTGAGGCTCTGCCCCATGTGCATGGCCAGGAGGGCCAAGAGGGCGGCTTATAAGTTGTCCAAGGTCCTGGACATGGTGGAGGCAGAGCACGACGCCAGATTTCTGTTTCTGACCCTCACCATCCGCAATTGTGAGGGGCCGGAGTTGGGGAACACCATTGACCAGCTGACACGAGCATGGGACAGGTTTCGCGACCAGCGGCAGATCCAGCGCAGTGTTCAGGGCTGGTTCCGGGCGTTGGAGGTCACGCGCCGGGATAAGGGATACCACCCCCATCTGCATGTAATTCTCGCGGTTGAGCCGGGATACTTCACAGACCCGAAGCTTTATCTCCCGCAGAATGAGCTTGTTCGGCGGTGGCGTAAGGCTCTCAGGGTTGACTATGACCCCTCGGTCCGCATCAGCGTCACCAAGGCCAGGGGCGAGAAGTCCGCCGGTAAGGCGGCGGCGGTCGAGGCGGCTAAATATGCCGTCAAGGATGAGGACTACATAGATCCAAAGCTCACCGATGAGGAGGCAACGGAGATTCTCCGGGACTACACCATCAGTCTGAGAGGGCGGCGGTTGTCGGCCTTTGGCGGCTGGATGAGGGATGCCGCCCGGAAGCTGGATGCCGAGAATCTGGACGATGGTGATCTGGTTCACACCGATGAGGACGCTATCCGGGAGGACGTGGCCCAGCTTATCGAAGAATATCGCTGGAGCTTTGGGGCCGGGGACTACATCCTCAGTGCCAGGCGGCCGGGGGACAAGCCCCAGAGCCCGCTTCGGGTGGAACGTAGATAGAACAAATGTTCCAGTAAAACTAGAACATATGTTCGAATTAACAGTCAGACTGTGAGTTAGATATGCGAAGCATATAGGCAGGCCCCCACCAGACCGGGGGTCTGCTTTTTTTTCGTCCGCCGCAGACGGTGCGGAGGGCAGTTTGAGCGGGGTAGGCATGGCGCACTAGCTAGGCAGTTTGAGCGGGGTAGAGCCTCCCCTTTCTTAGCCAACCAGCGGCCCCGCCGCCCGTCCAGGACAACGCGCTCACTGCAGTGAAAAAAATCGATTTGACAAAATCAGGATTGTCAAATGTCACCGATAGGTGGCACAGACAAAGGATTGTTGCCTGACAGCGTACAACAATGGCCCTGATTTTTCGGTTAAGTGAGGGGGTGGCAGAATGACCACAGATTATTTGCTACACAAGGAGGTTGAGCACGTTCTTGCCGCGCTGATGCCGCAAAATCAGCTGATAATCCGGATTATTTTACGTACCGGGATGCGTATCTCTGATGTCCTGGAGCTGCACACGGACCAGATCAAGCGGACAGGTTGGTACACCGAGCGCAAGACGGGCAAGCGCCGCCGTTATGGCCTCGACAAGCAACTGTGTAGCGAGATTTTGGAGCAGGCGGGGCCGGTTTGGGCGTTTCCGGGGCGTAGGTCCGGGACGCACAAAACGCGCCAAGCGGTCTGGAGGGACGTGAAACGCGCCTCATTGGCCTTTAGGCTTGATGCCAATGTTGGAACCCATTCTTTTCGCAAAGCGTATGCTGTGGGCCTTATGGAGCGATATGGGGACATTGAGCGAGTGAGGCGTAACTTGAACCACGGCAACACGGCTGTGACGGCAATCTATGCCATGAGTGATATCTTGCTTCAGCGGAAGCTTGAGGCAAAAGAGAGGAGGGGACAGAATGACGGGATACATCGTAGCAAGAGAGACCCGTAGTGGCCATTGGTCTATGATGGTGACCACAGAGGGCAAAGTAGCAGTATTCGATACAGCTGATGCGGCATGGGCAAAGGTATTTGAGATTGCTCGTGACCAGGGCATTATGCGGCCTACAAAGGTCTATGAGCTAGTAGATGCAACAAAGCTTTGCAGAAGCCCCAATTACGGCTGATGCCGGCAAGCCCGGAGGGCGCGGCCAAAACGCGGGGGGCCGCAAACGCGGCCCAACAAGCCCCCGCGAAGCGGGGGCGCGGCCCCCCGCGGGAGGAGCGAGGGCGAAGCCGCCCGCCATCGGCGGGCGGGGCCGGGAGGGGGGACCCGACGAGGGCCGAACCGCCACACAAGCAGAGGGGCCGCACGGAGCGGAGAGAGGCCGACCGCCAGGGAGGCCGAACGGGCGGAGGGCGGCCCCGGAGCGCCGGGGCGAGAGAGGCCCGGGCCGGAGCCGCCCCGCCCGCAGGCGGGGCGCGCGGAGGACG
>CANRHK010000253.1 GCA_947630395.1 uncultured Oscillospiraceae bacterium | reverse complement strand
GCCATTTCTCTGCGCTCCTCCTTACACAACCTCGGGAGCCAGGGACAGGATCTTCATATACTCCTTGTCGCGCAGCTCGCGGGCCACGGGCCCAAAGATACGGGTCCCTCTGGGGTTCCGGTCGTCCCTGATGAGGACGGCAGCGTTGTCGTCGAAGCGCACATAGGTGCCGTCGGCCCGGCGCACGCCCTTGGCGGACCGGACGATGACGGCCTTGACGACCTCGCCCTTCTTCACCGTGCCGCCGGGGGTGGACTTGCGGACGGAGGCGACGATGACGTCGCCGATGTTGCCGTAGCGGCGCTTGGAGCCGCCCAGCACACGGATGCATTTGATCTCCTTGGCGCCGGTATTGTCAGCGACCTTCAGAAAACTTTCCTGCTGAATCATGTTGTCGGCACCTCCTTACTTGGCCTTCTCTACGATCTCGACCACGCGCCAGCGCTTGTCCTTGCTCAGCGGCCGGGTCTCCATGACGCGGACCTTGTCGCCGACGCCGCACTCGTTCTTCTCATCGTGGGCCTTCAGCTTGTAGGTCCGGCCGACGATCTTCTTGTACAGGGGATGGGCCACGCGGTCCTCAATCGCGACGACGACGGTCTTGTCCATCTTGTCGGACACAACCTTGCCTACCCTGGTCTTCCGGGAGGAAATCCTCGCTTCACTCATTTCGATTTACCTCCTTTTCTTACTTGGCGGCAGCGGTCTGCTGCTCACGGATAATGGTCTTGACTCGGGCAATGTCACGCTTGACCTCAGCAATCTTCAGGGGATTGTCCAGCTGGTTGGTGGCGTGCTGCATACGCAGGAAGAACAGGTCCTTTTTGAGGCTGGCCAGCTTCTCATTGCGCTCGGCCTTGGTCATCTTACGGATCTCACTTGCCTTCATCTCATTCACCTACTTCCTGGGTCTGGGGAACCGTCTCAGCGCGGGCCACGATCTTGCACTTGATGGGCAGCTTGTGGCTGGCCAGACGCAGGGCCTCACGGGCGGTCTCCTCGCCGACGCCGGCGATCTCGAACATCACGCGGCCGGGCTTGACGACAGCCACCCAGTACTCCGGGGAGCCCTTGCCGGATCCCATACGGGTCTCGGCCGGCTTCTCGGTGACGGGCTTGTCGGGGAAAATCTTGATCCACACCTGGCCGCCGCGCTTGGTGTAGCGGGTCATGGCGATACGGGCGGCCTCGATCTGGTTGCTGGTGATCCAGGCCGGCTCGGTGGCCACCAGGCCGAACTCACCGTAGGTGACGGTGTTGCCCCGGAGGGCCTTGCCGGTGAGGCGGCCGCGGTGGACGCGGCGGTATTTCACTCTCTTGGGAAGAAGCATTACTGAGCGCCTCCTTCTTTCTTCTCAGGACGGGGACCGCGGTTGTAGCCGCCGCCCTGGCCGCCCTGACCGTCGCGGCGGGGGCCGCGATTGTCGTTATTGCGGTTGAAGCCCCCGCGGTTGTCGCGGTTGAAGCCGCCCCGGCGGTCGCCGTCGCGGCGGGGACGCCGCTCACGGCGCTCCTCATAGGGCTTGGAGGTGTCGATGGTGCGGGGGGTGGTGCGCAGGGTCTGGGTCAAAACCTCGCCCTTGTAGATCCACACCTTCACGCCGATGCGGCCGTAGGTGGTGGCGGCCTCGGCGAAGCCGTACTCGATGTCGGCCCGCAGAGTCTGCAGGGGGATGGTGCCGTCGTGATAGTGCTCCACGCCGGCGATCTCGCGGCCGCCCAGACGGCCGGAGCAGCAGCACTTGATGCCCTTGGCGCCGGCGCGCATGGCGCGGCCCATGGCGTTCTTCATGGCCCGGCGGTGGGAGATGCGCTTCTCCAGCTGCTGGGCAATGTTCTCGGCCACCAGCTGGGCGTTCATGTCGGGGTTGCGGACCTCGACGATGTTCAGCTTGGTCTTCTTGCCGATGAGCTTCTCAACGGCCTGGCGGGTCTCCTCGATGGCCTTGCCGTCCTTGCCGATGACCATGCCGGGGCGGGCGCAGTGCAGGAAGATGGTCACGCCGCCGTTGGACCGCTCGATCTCAATCTTGGGCACCTGAGCGGTGTAGAGGGCCTTCTTCAGGTAGTCGCGGATCTTCTTGTCCTCGACCAGCAGATCGCCTACCTTCTCCTCGCTGGCGTACCAGCGGGAATCCCAGTCCTTGATGACGCCCACGCGCATGCCGTGGGGATTAACTTTCTGTCCCATACTCTTCCTCCCTTACTCCTTCTCGGCGACCGCCATGGTCACGTGAGAAGTCCTCTTGTTGATCCGATAGGCGCGGCCCTGGGCCCGGGGCATCACTCTCTTGAGGATGGGGCCGGGGGTGGCGAACACCTGGGAGACGTAGAGCTTCTCCACATCCATGTTGAAATTGTTCTCCGCGTTGGCCACGGCACTCTTCAGGAGCTTCACCAGGGGCTCAGAGGCGGCCTTGGGGGTCTGCATGAGGATGGCCATGGCGGTGTTCACGTCCTTGCCGCGGATGAGATCGGCCACGATCTGCACCTTGCGGGTAGAGATGCGGAGGTATTTCAAATAAGCTTTTGCTTCCATTCTAATCTGTATCCTCCTTCATTACTTGCCCTTGGCGTGGCCGCGGAAGGTACGGGTGGGGGCGAACTCGCCCAGCTTGTGGCCCACCATGTCCTCCTGGACATAGACGGGCACGTGCTTGCGGCCGTCGTGGACGGCGATGGTGTGGCCGACGAACGCGGGGTAGATGGTGGAGCTGCGGCTCCAGGTCTTCAGGACCTTCTTCTCACCCTTCTGGTTCATCTCGTTGACCCGCTTAAGAAGCTCGGGGGCGACATACGGGCCCTTCTTGATGGATCTGCTCATATTCTTGCCTCCTCCTTACTTCACATTGCGGCGCTTGACGATGAACTTGTCGGTGGGGTTCTTCGTCTTGCGGGTCTTGTAGCCCAGGGCCGGCTTGCCCCAGGGGGTGACAGGGCCGGGACGGCCCAC
>CANRHK010000252.1 GCA_947630395.1 uncultured Oscillospiraceae bacterium | reverse complement strand
GGACTCCATGGAGCCCTACATTATGGACGGCTCGGTGGCGTATGTGAATCGGGACCCCCTGGCGGTGGGGGATGTGGGTATCTTCTGCGTGGACGGGGAGCTGCTGTGCAAGCAGTATGTCCGGGACGAGCTGGGGATCACCTATCTCTTCTCCCTGAACCGGAAGCGCGCCAGCATGGACGTGGTGCTGCCCCGGGACAGCGGACGTAGCGTGGTGTGTTTCGGCCGGGTGCTGCTGCCGTCGCGGCCGGAGATCCCGGGGATCTGGTAAAGGCGATTTGGCAGCACAAAAAGAGCGGGAGCTCGTGGAGCTCCCGCTCTTTTCCAGTTTTAACGGCTGTCAGCCCTCCGTTCCCTCCTCCCGCCAGAGCACCAAATCGGACACATAACTGGTCAGCAGCAGGACGAAGGACACGGCCCACAGCGCGGCCAGGGGGCCGGTGTAGCTGCCCAGGGGGATATGGGGGCACAGCAGCAGGCGCAGCACGCCATAGAGCACCAGGACGCCCAGGGACAGGTACTGGGTCCACAGAGCCAGGGCGGTGTAGAGGATGTCCCGGCGGCGGTTTTGGCGGAGATAGGGGGTCAGGTCGACCACCCGGCAGGACGCGGCTTCATATTGGTACATGGGAAGTTCCTCCTTCTTTTGTTCTTCTGGTTATACTTTAACAGATGTTCTGTCCCAAAATCCGGACAGTTGACCGCGCAGATGTTCTTTTTCCCAGTTTAGTCAGAAGATGGGAGGAATATACCGAGAGACATGAAAAATCCCGGAGGGGGTTTTCACCTCTCCGGGATTTTTGCCGGTGTGGGGAATCAGCCGATCTTGGGCAGCTTGGCCAGGGACCTGGCGATGTCCTCGTCGGTGGGGATGTTGTTGGGCATCTCACCGTTGTGGTACTTCTCATAGGCCACCAGGTCGAAGTAGCCGGTGCCGGTGAGGCCGAAGAGGATGGTCTTCTCCTCGCCGGTCTCTTTGCACTTGAGGGCCTCCTGCATGGCCACCAGAATGGCGTGACTGGACTCGGGGGCGGGGAGGATGCCCTCCACCCGGGCGAAGGTCTCGGCGGCCTGGAACACGTCGGTCTGCTTGACGGAGGTGGCCTCCATGTAGCCGTCGTGGTACAGCTGGGACAGGATGGTGCTCATGCCGTGGAAGCGGAGGCCGCCGGCGTGGTCCGGGGAGGGGATAAAGCTGCTGCCCAGGGTGTACATCTTGGCCAGGGGGCAGATGCTGCCGGTGTCGCAGAAGTCATAGGCGAACTTGCCCCGGGTGAAGCTGGGGCAGGAAGCGGGCTCCACGGCGATGATGCGATAGTCCGCCTCGCCACGCAGCTTCTGGCCCATGAAGGGAGCGATAAGGCCACCCAGGTTGGATCCGCCGCCGGCGCAGCCGATGATGATGTCGGGCTTCACGCCGTACTTATCCATGGCGATCTTGCTCTCCAGGCCGATGACGGACTGGTGCAGCAGCACCTGGTTCAGTACGCTGCCCAGCACGTAGCGGTAGCCGGGATGGGTGACGGCCACCTCCACGGCCTCGCTGATGGCGCAGCCCAGGGACCCGGAGGTGCCGGGAAACTCGGCCAGGATCTTGCGGCCCACCTCGGTGGTGTCGGAGGGGGAGGGAGTGACGCTGGCGCCGTAGGTCCGCATAACCTCCCGGCGGAAGGGCTTCTGCTCATAGGAGCACTTGACCATATAGACCTTGCAGTCCAGGCCCAAGTAGGCGCAGGCCATAGAGAGGGCGGTGCCCCACTGGCCGGCGCCGGTCTCGGTGGTGACGCCCTTGAGGCCCTGGTTCTTGGCGTAGTAGGCCTGGGCGATGGCGGAGTTCAGCTTGTGGGAGCCGGAGGTATTGTTGCCCTCGAACTTGTAGTAGATGTGGGCGGGGGTGCCCAGCTTCTCCTCCAGGCAGTAGGCCCGGACCAGGGGGGAGGGGCGGTACATCTTGTAGAAGCTGCGGATCTCCTCGGGGATGGGGATGAAGGCCGTGTCGTTGTCCAGCTCCTGCTGCACCAGGTCGGCGCAGAAGACGCCGCCCAGCTCCTCGGCGGTCATGGGCTGATGGGTGCCCGGGTTCAGCAGAGGGGCCGGTTTGTTCTTCATGTCCGCCCGGACATTGTACCAGCTCTGGGGCATCTCGCTCTCTTCCAGATAGATTTTGTAGGGGATCTTCTCGTTTGCCATGGTTCCTTCTCCTTTCGATGGGGGACAGGACAAAAAAACGACCCTGTCCCAGTTTGGTTCGCTGGGACAGGATCGGAAGATCCTGCGGTGCCACCCGGCTTGGCGCTCTCGCGCCCACTCTGCGCATACCATCATATGCCGGCCTTTGTTTACGAAGGGCCTGCTCCGTCTCGCATACTCCGGGACGCATGCGCCCCGTTTCCGTTCGCCCTCGGAAGTCCATTCAGTTCCGCTTGCTTCGCCGCCCTCACAGCGCCGGCGGCTCTCTGGGGAAGCCCGGACAGAACCTACTCACTCTTCTTCAATGGTTTAATGCAAGTGTAAACCGCATTTGAGAAAATGTCAAGAAGGATTTTTCAAAATTTAAAAGATTTTCGTAGCAGCTTATCAGTGCCGCCCGCGCCGCCTGCGGCGGCGGTTGTCCCGGATGGAGAGGATGACAATGGTCAGCGTGCCCAGGGCCACCAGGGCCGCGATCACGAAGAACAGGAGGCGGAAGGTGCTCAGATTCAATCCGGCGGCCTGGCCGTCCCCGCCGTCAAACTCCGTCTCCCGGGTCTCCGTATAGCCGCAGATGCTGCAATCGCCCTGCTCCTCTCCCTTGGCCCGGGAGGTGGCGGGGATGGTCTCGGTCCACGTCATGCTGTGGGGGGCCTGGTCCGCCCGCTCGCCGCAGGCGCACTCGTGCCAGTGGCTCTCCGCGTCCCTGGACCAGACCGTGGCAAACTCGTGGACATGCTCCGGCGTGGGCTCCAGTGTGGGCTCCGGGGTGGGGGTAGGAGT
>CANRHK010000251.1 GCA_947630395.1 uncultured Oscillospiraceae bacterium | reverse complement strand
ATCAAGGAGCCGCTGGACATCGCGTTCCTGTTCTGGTCCATCGCCGTGGGCATCGTGCTGGCGGCGGGGCTGATCCCACTGGCGGTCATCGGCAGCGTCATCACCGGCGTCATTCTGCTGGTGTTTGTGAACCGGAAATCCCACTGTAACCCCTACATCGTGGTGCTCCAGTGCGGCGGGCAGGACAGCGAGAAGGCCGCGCTGGCTCTCCTGGAGCAGAGCACCCTGCGGTGCGCCGTCAAGAGCAAGACCGTCCAGCCGGGGGCGGTGGAGCTGAATCTGGAGGTGCGGCTGAAAAGCGACGATACCAGCTTCGTCAACGCCCTGGCGGGCCTGCCCGGCGTCAGCAGCGCCGTGCTGGTGAGCTACAACGGCGACTACATGGGGTGAGGCCATGTCCACGGGCAAGCATATCAATCTTATCTGCGTCCTGGCCGTTATCCTGGCCCTGGTTCTCACGGTGCTGTTCATGAACGGCGAGGCCCTGGGCATCGCCCCCATTGTGGACCGCGACAGCGGGGACGGTCCCTTCACGGCCAACGATCTGGACGGGGACTGGGATACTAGCCGGGCCACGCGCATCACCCTCACCGGGGACGGCGCGGAGATCAGCGGCGGCGGGGCCTACTTTACGGGCGGCAGCGTCTATATCGCCTACGCCGGGGACTATGTGCTCACTGGCACCCTCGCCGATGGCAGCATCGTTATCGACGCGTCTAACAGCGGCAAAATCCGGCTGCTGCTGGACGGCGTGGACGTCCACCGGGAGGACAGCGCGGCGCTGCTGGTGGAGCAGGCGGAGAAGGTGTTCGTCACCCTGGCAGAGGGGACGGAGAACACCCTCTCCAGCGGCGCGGCCTACAGCGATGACTCCCTGGACTCCAAAATTGACGGTACCGTCTACTCCCGGGACGACCTGACCGTCAACGGCGGCGGCTCTCTGACCGTCACGGCGGAATATAGCCACGGCATCGTCTGCAACGACGATTTTGTCATGACCGGCGGGACGGTGACCATCACGGCGGCCCAGGACGGGGTCCACGCCAATGACAGTGTGCGGCTGTGCAATATGGACCTGACCGTCACCGCCGGGGACGACGGCGTCACCGTGTCCAACGACGGGAACACGGCCTACTTTTACATCGAGTCCGGCAATCTCTCCATCCCCGCCTGCTGCGAGGGCGTGGAGGCCATCAATGTGACAGTGGCCGGGGGCAAACTGGACATTGTCTCCACCGACGACGGCATCAACGCCAACGGGGACGGCCAGTCCTCCATCTCCATCACCGGCGGGGAGATCCGCATCGTCAACGACACAGGCCGGGACGCCGACGGCCTGGACTCCAACGGCAGCATCTCTATCTCCGGCGGGACTACCTTCATCAGTGTGGTAGGCAGCGGCGGCAACTGCGCCATCGACTACGGCAGCGAGAACGGCGGGACATGCCAGATTAGCGGCGGCACGGTGGTGGCCGCCGGGGGCAGCATGCTGGCCGAGGGCTTTGACAGCTCCTCTCCCCAGGGCTTCCTCATGGAGTCCGTCTCCGGCGGGGCCGGGGCGGCGGTGGTCCTGAAGGCGGACGGTGGGGAGGTACTCCTGGAGGAGGAGATCCCCTGCGTCTTCACCTCCCTGCTCCTCAGCACCCCGGCTCTGGCGGTGGACGGCGTCTGCACCCTCTCCGTGGACGGCCAGGAGCAGGAGATTGTTATCGACAACGCCTCCTCCGTCCCGGCGGGGATGGGCGGCATGTTCGGCGGTCAGGGCGGACGCCCCGGCGGGAACCGGCCCGACGGGGACATGCCGGACGGCTTTACGCCGGGACAGTTCCCGGACGGCAAGACCCCCGATGGCCAGCTCCGGGATGATTTCCCCGGAGGCGAAATCCCGGACGGCTTCCCCGGCGGGCAGACGCCCGGACAGGGCGGCGGCATGGCCGGGACTGACCGAAATCCATTCCTCCAGGCGGAGAACGGGGCCAACGAAAGCCAGAGCGCCGTCACCCCGGCGGCGCTGGGGCTGGTGGGGCTCTCCTTCCTGGTGCTGCTGGGCGGACTCCTGGCGGCGGTGAAGACCAAGCACTGAGCGCCCGCCTGACCTTTCCCTCCCCCATCAGAAAACCGCCCTCCGCCTGTACGGCGGAGGGCGGTTTCGGCTGCTTTCACGCTTGGGCGGGCTCAGGCCCAGCCCTTGCAGACATCGATCCAGGCGGAGTAGGGCGTGTATTTCTCCAGCTCCTCCATGGTCAGCTCAATGGCGCTGTTGCTGCTGCCGCAGGCGGGGAACACGGTGGCAAAGCGCTTCAGGGATACGTCCAGCCAGATGGACACGCCGCCGCTGACGGCAAAGGGGCACACGCCCCCCACCGGGTGGCCCACCAGCTCCTGCACCTGCTCGGGGGTCAGCATTTTGGCCTTGGTCCCGAACTGGGCCTTGTACTTGGGGTTATCAATCCTGGCGTCCCCGGCGGCCACAATGAGCACCGCCTTTCCCTCCACCAGGAAGGAGAGGGTTTTGGCAATCCGGCAGGGCTCGCAGCCCAGCGCCGCCGCGGCCAGCTCCACCGTGGCGCTGGACACCGCAAACTCCTGGATTCTGTCCTCCATGCCGTACTGCCGGAAATAGGCTCTGACCTTTTCAATGGACATGCTGTTTTTACCTCTCTATTGGTTTTCTATACTATATCATCTGCCGCCCCGGTAATCAAGCCGTTACGGGCCGGAATCCGCCCTGTTTTTTCAAAAAGGGGTCTTCTCAAAATCGGTCAACGGATCTATCATAACAATTAACCGATGGGTCAACGGAGGTGCGCCGATGAATGAAAAGTTCTTCTCCCTGCCGCCGGAAAAGCAGCAGGCCATTGTCAACGCCGGCTACCGGGTGTTCTCCCAAAACGCCTACCGGAACAGCCCCATGAGCGAGATCGCCGCAGAGGCGGGCATCAGCAAGTCCCTGCTGTTCCACTACTTCCGCAACAAGAA
>CANRHK010000250.1 GCA_947630395.1 uncultured Oscillospiraceae bacterium | reverse complement strand
ACGGATTGATCATACTCCAAACCCGCTGCATCGTGTCATGGGACGGGAGCCCGTTTTCCAGCTTCAGATGCAGCGATTCTTTGAACCACGTCTCTTTTGCACGGCAAAAATCCACGATATCTTCCCATACATCGCAGCCGACAATGACCGCGCAGATCGTCATGACTACGATTTCCAGAAGATTGTGCTTCACCTTCCATGGCTGTCTCGGATCTGTAAGCTCTGTAAAATAGTCCAGTAACATGCTCTTTGCACCCCCCAGCCTATTTTACCACACTACATCGCGGATGAAAACTTTTTTCATGCGTTGGCCGTGCGCGGCACTCCGGGAAGGCGTCAAGAAACGGGAACAGAAACACGCCCCGGCCGCTGTGGAGGCGCTCATGTGGAGCAAACGCAGCCCCGATGAGTGGAATGGCATAAATCTGTCTTGAGACTGGCTATTCTGCCTGATGTGCAGAGTACTGGTCTGCGTACATTTCCAGTGCGATGCGCCCAGCCATGGCGGGCTGTACGCCGTCGCGGGTGATGCTGATCCCGGCCGCGTAGGTGGCAAACCGGATGGAAGATGTGATGTCATATCCCTCGCTGAGGTACACGGCGAATGCGCTGATAAAGGCGTCGCCGGCGCCAGTAGTATCCACCGCCGCAAAATCCGCCGCGGGAAACGCCCGCTTGAATTCAGCATTCCGGAGATAGCACCCCTTATCTCCCAGCGTTACGATGATGTTTCTGGCTCCCCGGGAGAACAGGCACTCCGCCTTCTCGTCCGCAGACAGGTTCCCAGGCACCTGGACATCCAGTTCTTTTTCATTAGGGATAAGAAAATCTATCTTCTCCAATATGTCGGAAGAGATTGGCCGCTGGATGGTGGGTTTCAGGATGACCTGGACGTGGCGGCGTACACAGAGATCTATGGTATAGAGGACCGTATCCCAAGGAATTTCTGTGGAAAGCAGGCAGTATTCCGCCCCGGCAAAGAGGCCTTCATTCCGCTCAACGATGTTGGGCAGCAGTTCCCCATTGGTCCCGTAGGAGAATACAATGGTGCTCTCACCCTTATCAGAAACCAGAATATACGCTTTCCCGGTGGGCTTGCCGGGAATGGTCATGACCCCAGTGGTATTGACGCCGTTTTCCACCAGACTGCTGCGGAGCAGCCTTCCCTCCTGATCATCCCCCAGACACCCGATGACGCAGACGTCGCCGCCCAGCTTCGCGGCCCCCACTGCCTGGTTGGCGCCCTTGCCGCCGGGGAGATTGATGATTCGCTGGCACAGCAGGCTCTCTCCGGAGGTGGGAAGATGGGAAAGATGGATCATAGTGTCCATATTCATGCTGCCCACCACCACGATCCGCTTGCTTGTCAGAGGCGATGCCACGCTTGCGCCCTGCCGCAGCTCCGGCAAGAGCCGTTGGGGCTCCTGCGCGGCACGTGAGCTGCCCTCTATTCTTGCGATCAGCTCCCTCATGACAGAGCGGCCCAGTTCTCTGCGCCGGAGATCAATGGTGGACAGCTCGGGCGCAAAGATGTCCAGCGCCGTAGCTCCGTCCGACATGCACACCACCGAGCGGTCCTTCGGGATCCGCAGTCCGCAGCGATCCAAGACCCGATAGACACAGGCCGCCACCGACTGGTCCTGGCAGAGGAAAGCGGTGCTTTTATAATCGGTCATCTGCCGGATAACGCTCTCCAGCTCCTCCTGATCGGCGCAGAGGCCTACCTCCTCACTTTTCATGGAGATGTTATGCCGGTACAGAGCGGTGCTGTAGCCGGAGAAAAATTCCTCGCTCTCCGGGCGGTTTCTCCATCCCAAAAGCGCGATTCCTTTATGTCCGGCAGCGATCAAGTGCTCTGTTCCCAGCATGGCGGCGTCAAACACCGCGCAGAACGCAGAGCACTGTCTGGCCGTGGACTGCCGGTTGGACACGACCGCGTAGACCAGCTTATCCGGCGCACCGGCGAAGAGGGCGTCCAGATCTGTTTCCTCCGCCAGGTACAGCGCCACACCGTCCGCCCCTTTGCTGTACAGTCCGTTCAAATGCTTCTTGATCTCCGGCTCTCTTTCGCCGGAGCAGAGAATCAGGCTGTATCCTTCCGCGGCGGCGGCTTCCTGGGCCCCGGCAACAAAGTCGCTGAACGTCCGGGTATCTCCGGGGATCAAAAGACCGACCAGCCCGCTGCGGACCGACGCGTTCTGTATGGCCTTGGCATAGGGCTTGAAACTGTACTCCTTCGCAACACGCAGAACCTTTTCCCGCGTCTCCTCCGAGATGGAGCCCGCCTTGTTGTTCAGCACCATGGAAACCGTGGTGACGGAAACACCGGCTATGGCAGCGATATCCTTGATGGTCATAAAGCTTCTCCCCTTTGAAATGCACCGGCAGGACCGGGCAAGAAGTTTGTCCCTGAGCGGCATATGTAGTATATACGTATTGCTTAAAATTTGCAAGGACTACAAGTGCTGAACCACACCGGAAACAGTCATGCAGGCGGCCCGCCCGCAGAGGACGGCCCGCCTGCATGAAACATAGAGCAATGATTGGATTGCCGGAAAAATGATGCTGAAATCAGATTTCATCCGCAAATTTTGCGAACAGATCCCCCAGCATGTGATCCCGGCTCACATAATGGCAGAGCCGGATGGGGTGGCGCTCTCCGTCAAAGCCCCAGGTCATATCGTCCCGGAGAATGGGAGAGGGGGTCAGGGAGCTGGCGCACCAGTTGGGGTTCATGAGGTAGCCCACGGTGGCAATATCCCAGACCACGTGGGACCAGGCGGAGGCTCTGGCCACATACCGGCCCGCCACCTCCATGGGCACGTCGTCCATGGAGCGCAGATAGGCCAGCTTCATAAACCGGTCGGACATAGGGAGAGAGGCCGGATGGAAGGTGGCGCGGACGATCTCCCCCAGGTAGGTGCCAACTCTGCTCTTTCCGATCAGCAGCGTCTCCAGCTCCGGCAGCGTCACCGTCAGATGGGAG
>CANRHK010000249.1 GCA_947630395.1 uncultured Oscillospiraceae bacterium | reverse complement strand
GGCCCCAGACGCATGCTGTTCGAAGCCCTTTGTGGGCTCCCCTCCGCAGGATATTTTTTCCTAAATTTGTATCGCCGCCTGTCTCCCGGCCTTGACAAGGGAAAGTTACGTGGTATATAGTATTCTCTACAAAAAGGGGGGCCTGTTCATGAGAGATCAAGAGAATAAAAAGTACATCAAGCTGGGCGTCACCGGCGTGGCCGTCATTGTGGTCAGCCTGCTGTGCTTTTTCCTACTGTTCCGTCTGCGGGAGGTAACCAGCGGTCTGGGAGCGGTGACCGCCATTCTGATGCCCTTCCTGTACGGCGCGGTTATCGCCTACATTCTGGCTCCGGTGTGCACCCGTATCGAGGGGCTGCTGGCAAACATTTTCCCCAAATGGAAGGGAATGCTGGCCATCGTGCTGTCCCTGATTCTGGCCCTGGCGGTGATCTGGGCCCTGGTAATGCTGGTGTTCCCCCAGGTGTGGGGCAGCATCGTTACCATCGCCAATGCCGCCCCCGCCCAACTGGCGGCGGCCAACCGGTGGTTCCACAACCTGCTGGAGAGCCAGCCCCAGATCCAGACCTATTGGGACGATTTTTCCGCTAAGGCCACCGCTGGTATCGTCCAGTGGCTGAAGACCGGGCTTCTACCCACCATGGAGACCGTCATCAGCGGCCTGGGCTCCCAGCTGGCCGTCTTCTTCACTGTAGTGAAGAACCTGTCCTTCGGTGTACTTATCTCCATCTACTTTCTGGCCAGCCGGAAGCAGTTCGCCGCCCAGGCGAAGCTCCTCTTAAACGGCATTTTCCCCAGCAGGGCCGCCGCCCTCATTGAGGAGGAGGCCCGCTACGCCGACAAGATGTTCAACGGCTTCCTCATGGGCAAGCTGCTGGATTCCGCCATCATTGGCGTGCTGTGCTTCATTGGCACGACCCTCATGGGGATGGAGTCCGCCGCCCTCATCAGCGTCATCGTGGGCGTCACCAACATCATTCCCTTCTTCGGACCTTTCATCGGGGCCATCCCCTGCGCGCTGCTGCTTCTGCTGGAGAACCCCATGCACTGCGTCTACTTCATCATCTTCGTTATCGTCCTCCAGCAGCTGGACGGCAACGTTATCGGGCCTAAGATCACTGGGGATCTGATCGGCCTCTCCAGCTTCTGGGTCATGTTTGCCATTCTGCTCTTCGGCGGGCTGTGGGGCATCGTGGGCATGCTGGTGGGCGTGCCTCTCTTCGCCGTCATCTACGACATCATCCGCCGGCTGACCTTCTACGGCCTGGACCGGCACGGGTGCGGGAACCTCATTGAGGCGTACAACGCCAAATTCCACCCCGCCCCGGCGGAGAAGAAATCCAAGAGGAAGAGCTCGTAAGGAGGCGCTACCCATGAGCAAAATCATCCGGCGTGTCATCGCCATTATCCCCGCCGTCATCGCCCAGCTGCTGTGGATGCTGCTGGTACTGGGCTGGCTGGCCCCCTGGGCGGGACTGATCGGCCTGTTGCTGTCCGTGTTTTCCATCATCTATGTGCTCTATATCATCTCCAACCGGAATGAGAGTACGTATAAGACCCTGTGGCTGCTGGTGATCCTGGGCCTGCCAGTATTCGGCACCATCCTCTACTTCTGCTTCGGCAACAAGAAGACCGCCAGACCCCTCCAGAAGAAGCTGGAGAAGGGCCGCTCCCTCCTGCCGGAGGACCGGCCGGATCCCGCCGCCCTGGCGGAGGTGGAGGCGGAATCCCCCCGCCTGGCCCAGACCTTCCGCTATGTGGAGAAGAAGACCGGCTTCTCCACCCGGCCCTGCGCCGACACCGCCTACTACCCCCTGGGAGAGGACCTTTTCGCCCAGATGCTCTCGGATCTGGAGACGGCGGAGAAGTTCATTTTCGCGGAGTACTTTATCGTGGAAAATGGCAAGATGTGGGACTCCATGGTGGAGATCATGGCCCGCAAAGCCGCCCAGGGCGTGGACGTGCGGGTGATGTACGACGATCTGGGCAGCATCTCCACCTACTCCGCCCACAATCTCCAGCAGCTGAGGAATAAGGGCATCCAGTGCGTCCGCTTCAACCCCCTCGTCTTCATCAAGGGCACCCTCAACTACCGGGACCACCGGAAGATGCTGATCATTGATGGGAGGGTGGCCTTCAGCGGCGGTGTGAACCTGGCGGACGAGTATATCAACGCAGTGGTGAAGCATGGCCACTGGAAGGACATCGGCTTCCGCCTCACCGGGGAGCCGGTGCAGAACTACACCCGCATGTTCGCCCAGTTTTGGAACGCCTTTTCCAGCAACGCCATCCCCCGGGAGAAGCTGGCCCCCGTGCGGGCCCCCGCGCCGGAGCCGGGGAAGGGCTGCGTACTCTCCTACTACGATGCCCCGCTGTACGATGACGCGGTGAGCAACAACCTGTATGTGGAGCTGCTGGGCCAGGCCACCCGCTACGCCTGGTTCTACACCCCCTACCTGATGCTGGGGGACAGTCTCATGGACGCCTTCGTCCGGGCGGCCCAGCGGGGAGTGGACGTGCGGATCATCATGCCCGGTGTGCCAGACAAGGCCCTGGTCTACCGCATGTCCCGCAGTTACTACCAGCCCCTGCTGGCCGCCGGGGTGAAGATCTACGAGTACACCCCCGGCTTTGTCCATGCTAAGGGCTGCGTTATCGACGACATAGTGGGCACCGTCGGCACCGTCAACCTGGACTACCGCAGCCTGTTCCTCCACTTTGAGAACAACGCCCTGTTCTACAAGGCCCCGCTGCTGGCGGATCTGAAGACCGACTTCGCCTCCACCCAGGCCAAGTGCCGGGAGCGGACGCTGGACAACATCGGCATGAGCTTCTGGAAGTGGATTGTGGACGGGGTTCTGCGGATCTTCGCGCCCCTGTGCTGAAGGCGGAGGTCAAAACAAGGAGTCGACCAAATGAATGAGCTGAAAAATAACACCGGCGCCCCGACGTCGGAGGACTTGGCCCAGCGCAGCGAGGAGCTGGCCAGA
This sequence comes from uncultured Oscillospiraceae bacterium, assembly GCA_947630395.1. Taxonomy (GTDB): domain Bacteria; phylum Bacillota; class Clostridia; order Oscillospirales; family Oscillospiraceae; genus Pelethomonas. Next base: position 6 of record CANRHK010000249.1, on the reverse strand, counting down.
GAGGCC
>CANRHK010000248.1 GCA_947630395.1 uncultured Oscillospiraceae bacterium | reverse complement strand
AATTCACCCCTTTTCGCCTAATCTAACGTCCAAATCAGACTTTTAGGCGAAGAGGGGATTTGTATGTTTTATGCGTTTTTAGATAGGCTTTGTGCAAATTGCACAATAGGCTCTAAAAACGGCCCTAAAACGGGCTAAAATTGGTAATAATCCTATAAAGACAGTAGGCTGTTATACCACGGAAAGTACCACGGAAAATACCACGGAAAGTACCACGGAAAGTACCACGGAAAATACCACGGAACTCGATTTTTGTGCAAATTGACGATAAAATTGGGTTTTCGAAAATTGGAAAAAATTTGGCGGCTCTGAACCCGTCTCTCACGCCGCCTCCGACCCCAAAACCTGCGTGCTCCGGGTCCCTTCTCTTGAGCCTATTCTTTCACACGGCTGGTCCTGTACCGTTGTCGCGCCGCCGCGGATGCCGGTGGAATGATGCGGGTGGAGCTGGTAGCCGGCGCCGTTTTCCTCGCAACTTATCTGATGCGCAGCTAAGTTGCTCAAGTCAGTCTAGGTATTCAGCGTGTTGTCACGGCGACTGGCTGGCGGGCGCGGCGGCATAGAGTCCCAACCGGCTTTGATTGTTTTCTGTTGGAGGCAGAAGAAGAACCGGGTAGTTGATGCGGGATTTTTGTATCAGGCACTGAAAAGGTGGATGTGCGGTTGGAGTATCTGATGGCCCAAGCCGTTCCAGCATGGCAAAAGAAACAGGAGACAGACATTCATCTGCCTCCTGATTATTTTGGCTGATTCATATCGCAGCTACCATGGCCGGCGATAGCGGCCGAACTTCTCTTTGACTGTTTGGTATATGCCGCTTTAGAAGTCCAAGCTGTCCATGTCCAACAGGAAAGGTATGATTCCCACATATAGGATTCCGTTGTCATCCAGCCTTGGACGGCTACTGCCGGCAGTTACTACGATTTTCTTGAAGAAGTCGCCGCTCTTGATGAGTGGTGTGATTTCCTGTCTCCTCTTATCCTCATCGGCGATGCTGAAGGCGGACTGGATATACACCTTCTTCATGCCCATATTCACCACAAAATCGATTTCGTGCTGACGCTCGATTTTCTTCCCGTTACTGGTCTCAGCATATCGGACAGTACCTATATCAACGCTGTATCCACGAATATTGAGCTCATTAAAGATAATGTTCTCCATGAGGTGCGTTTCTTCGATTTGCCGGAAGCCCAGCCGCGCGTTCCGGAGGCCAACATCAGTGGCATAGTATTTCATGGGATAATCCAGGTAAGCCTTGCCTTTGATGTCGTACCTCTTTACTTTTTTGAAGATGAAGGCTTCTTCCAGTGCATCCAGGTATTTCTTGACAGTCTTGTCGGTTGTTCTGGCGTGGTTGACTGAATTAAGCGTATTGGCCAGCTTGGTTGCATTCGTGAGGGACCCTACGCTGGAGCAGATAACGTCCAGCAGATTTTCCAGATAGGTATCGTCTACCCCGAACCGCTCCACGACATCCGCCACATAAACGCGCTCGAACAGGCTGGAGAGATACCTGGCCCGTTCGTTTTCATCCTGTTCCAGTACGGCTAAGGGCATACCGCCCCAAACCACATACTCTGCCCATGCATCCGCCTTCTCCAGACCGGAATAGGCGTAGTACTCCGAAAAACTTAGCGGGTACATCTGTATTTCAGTACCCCGGTCCCTAAAATTCGTCGCAATGTCTGAAGAGAGCATCCTGGAATTGGAGCCGGTGACGTATATATCGAGATTTGGCATGTCCATCAAGTCGCTCAGAACATCATAAAAAGTCAGGAAAGCCAACTCCCGGTCTTCTTTGGCTATCACGTTCATATCCACACATGGACGCTTGACCTTATATGACAGCTGTATCTCGTCAACAAACAGATAGTAGTCGCCGGTACCAGACATCCTGTCTACAACGTAATTGTAGAGCGCATTGGGGTCCCTTAGATGTGCAAACTCTTTTTTGTCCAGAGCGACATCAATGATGTGGTCTTCCGCTGTCCCTATGGAAAGAAGATAGTCCTTAAAAATAGGGTCCAATAAAAAGGACTTCCCGCAGCGTCGAATGCCGGTGATGATTTTGACCAGGCCGTTGTGCATTTTAGAAATTAGGCGGTTCAAGTAGAGGTTACGCTGGATAACTGGCACGGATATCGCCTCCGAACTTTCTCGACTGTCGACTTAATTCGTCTGCAGCTCCATTATACCATGCTTGGGCGGACGAATCAAGACAGCTTTTGTCGGCATTCTCAAAATAATCCCCCCGGTCCAATCTGGCAATGCAGTTTCCGTTGCGAAATGGGCAATGATGCTCGAAATTGGACATTTAGAGTGAAATCAAGTGTTTTGATGTGAGATAAAGGTGCTTGTGTCGTGTGCGGTACCGCACGGAGCGGCTCGATGGGGCAGTACCGTTGTGGTGCGCCAACACAAAATGCCGTATCCGGTACACGCACTTGTTTTCCTGGATTCATCTGGTATAATGGAACAGAGGATGGAATCCTTCGGCTTGAGTGAAAGGGGACCGGCTGTATGTCCGTCGTGATTACAGAGACCAGACGTTTACTCATCCGGACGATGGATGACAACGACTTTGACGTGGTAAGTGAGCTATTCAGAGATGGAAGATACTATTCCTCCATAAAAGATGGCTGGGAGTTCCAGAGGATATTCATGAAGGTTTCGTGGAGGGAGATATCCCAATCGAGAAGGCAAACGGATAGGCATCAAGCCCTCACCACAGGCTGAGCTGCGGGCTGGCGTCCTCCCTGGCCAGTGCTGGCGGCTCCGCTTTCAGGATTTCCCTTGCAGCGGACCCGTCGAAGAGCCACGGCCGCAGCGCCTTTGACTCCAGAATGACGGGCATCCTGTGGTGGATGTCCCTCATGGAGGCGTTGGCCTCGGTCGTGATGATGGCGTACCGGGGCAGACCCTTCTGGACATCATACAGCCCCGCCATATAGGTGGGATGTCCGTCCGGCATGGTGAAGAAATATTTTCGCTTGCTGGCGGACCACTCGTAGAAGCCGGACGCCGGGATGATACAGCGCCTGGCCAGGAAACTGGTGC
>CANRHK010000247.1 GCA_947630395.1 uncultured Oscillospiraceae bacterium | reverse complement strand
ACCACTACGTTTCGTTTTAAATCGCAGCAAGTATACAAAATGTGTTCAATTTCGACCATGACTGCCTGCCGGCTGGGCCGGGCGCGGAGAAAGCCGAAAAATTCCCTGTCAAAGATGCAGCCGTACTTGATGACCTCCGCCATGCCGTCGGCGAAGGTGGCGTCGGGCAGGGTGCCTAGGGTGTCAGGATCCATAAGGACCAGCCTGGGCTGCCAGAAGGCCCCGGCCAGATTCTTACCGTGGTCCAGGTCAATAGCGACCTTGCCGCCCACGCTGCTGTCCACCTGGGCCAGCAGGGTAGTGGGGATCTGGATGAAGTCCACCCCCCGCAGGATGGTGGCTGCGGCGAAGCCCGCCAGGTCCCCCACCACACCGCCGCCCAGTGCCACCACCGCGTCGGTGCGGGTCAGGCGGGCGTCCATCATCTGCTCCCATAGAGCGGACAGCACGCAGGCGCGCTTGGAGCTCTCTCCGGCGGGGATGGTGGAGAGGGAGACCTGAAAGCCCGCCTCCCGGAGGCCGCGCTCCAGCCGCCCGCCGTACAGCGGGCCTACGTTGGAGTCAGTCACTACGAACAGGCGCTTGGTCCGGGGGCAGACAGCCTTGATGTGCTCCTCCGCCCGGTCCAGCAGGCCCCGCTCAATCAGAATATCATATGCCCGGCCGGGCAGATCAACGGTCAGCGTTTTCATGGGGATATCCTCCCTTAGCAGTCTTTATCAATCGTCTCTTTGATAATCCGCGCCCGCTGGAGCATCCTGTGGAGATTCTCCCGGTCCCCCCGGCGGATGGTGTAGGCGAAAGCCGCCAGCTCCTCCACCAGGGTGTCAATCTCCCTCACCAGGGCGTCCTTGTTCTCCAGAAACAACTCCGTCCACATGTCCTCGTTCAGCTTCGCCACACGGGTCATGTCCTTGAAGCTCCCGGCGGAATAGCCCTCGAAGTTGGGGGCCGAGGGGCTGCCCACATAGGCGCAGGACACCACGTGGGCCAGCTGGGAGGTGTAGGCGATGATGTGGTCGTGCTGGGTGGGGGTGGAGGGGGTGAGGCGGGCGAAGCCCAGGCGGGACATGAACTGCCACAGCTCGCTGACGCAGTCCTCCGGCGTGCCGGGGTAGGGAGTCACAATCAGGGACGCGCCCTGGAACATCTCCGGGAGGGAGAAAGCGTAGCCCGACCGCTCAATGCCCGCCATGGGGTGGCCGCCGATGAAGTGGAAGCCTGCGTCCTTTACCACCGCCTCCAGGGGCTCGCAGACGACGCCCTTCACGCCGCCGCAGTCCATTACCAGGCCGCCCTTGCGGAAGTGCTCCCGGTACTCGGTGACATAGGCCACCGTGGCCTGGGGATAGAGGGCGATAATGACTAAATCGCACTCCGGCAGGCGGTCCGCCGTCAGAGCGGCGTCCACCACGCTCTCGTCCAGGGCGCGGCTCAGCACCGCGCCGTCGGTGTCGTAGCCCAGAAGGGCGCAGTCCGTGTATGCCCGGATGGCTTTCGCCATGCTGCCGCCGATAAGGCCCAGGCCCACCACGCCTACTGTCTTGATCATGCCGCGCCTCCTTTACTCCACCACCGGAGTGCCGGTCATGAAGGAGTGGTCGGCGGAGGGCCGGACGGACTTGATCTTGCCCATCAGGTCGGCGAAGCGGTCCGGCCGCAGGCTCTGGGGGCCGTCGCAGAGGGCGTGCTCGGGGTCGTTGTGGACCTCAATGATAAGGCCGTCCGCGCCGCAGGCCGTGGCACCCAGGGCCAGGGGCGGCACCAGCTGCCAGCGCCCGGTGGCGTGGCTGGGATCCACCACCACCGGCAGGTGGCTCAGCTCGTGGAGCACCGGGATGACGGACAGATCCATGGTGTTGCGGGTGGCGGTCTCGAAGGTGCGGATGCCGCGCTCGCAGAGGATCACCTGGTCATTGCCGCCGGCCATGATATATTCCGCACTCATGAGCAGCTCCTGGAGGGTGTTGGCCATGCCCCGCTTGAGGAGGATGGGCTTGCGGAGCTTCCCCAGCTGCTTGAGCAGCTCGAAGTTCTGCATGTTCCGGGCACCCACCTGGATGATGTCGATGTCCTCAAAGAGGGGCAGGTGCTGGGCGTCCATGATCTCCGTCACGATGGGCAGGCCGGTGGCCTCTCTGGCCTTCAGCAGCAGGCGGATGCCCTCCTCGTGGAGGCCCTGGAAAGCGTAGGGGGAGGTGCGGGGCTTGAAGGCGCCGCCCCGGAGGACGTGGGCCCCGGCGGCCTTCACGGCCTGGGCCACGCCGATGATCTGATCCTCGTTCTCCACCGAGCAGGGACCGGCCATCACCAGGAAGTGACCGCCGCCGATCTGAGCCCCGCTGGACAGGGTGATGACGGTGTCCTGCTCGTGGAACTTGCGGTTGGCGTTCTTGTAGGGCTCCTGGATGCGGCGGACGGTCTCCACAATATCCAGGGCCAGAATGCTCTCAATGTCCACCCGGGAGGTGTCGCCCACCAGGCCCACGATGGTGTGGTTGGCGCCAATGGACTTGTGGGTCTCCAGGCCCATGCTGTGCAGCCAGTTGTCGAACAGCTCTACCTGCTGGGGGTCGGCATCCTTGCGCAGAATGACAATCATATGAATCTCTCCTGTTGCTGAAAATTTTCGAAAAAAGAAAGAGCCCTACAGCCGTTTCGCTGTAAGACCCCAAATGGATGCTTGGTACTCCACCTTTTCGCCGCAGCAAAACCAACCTTATCTACTTGTGTAGATAAAGTAAAAGTAGAAGTAAGCGGCGGTGCGGCTGGACTTCATGGAACGTACCTCAATTCCAAAGTTAGGGCTATTGTAACACGGTTTTTCCCCGGATGCAAGAGGAAAAATCAAAAAATCCGGCGGAGGCAGCGGGAAAATGCGAAAAAATCCGGCCAGGCACTGCCCAGTCGGATTTTTTAGGTGATTATTGGGGCGTGTCGGAGGTTTGGGGAGCGTCAGAGGACGCTGCTCCGGTTTCCCCGCCCTCAGCGGGCGCGGGGGCCTCCGCTGTATGCTCCTCCTCCGGCGCGGCCTCCGCCGGCGCTTCCGGGGCGGAAGA
>CANRHK010000246.1 GCA_947630395.1 uncultured Oscillospiraceae bacterium | reverse complement strand
TGATGGAGTACGCCCACGGCGCGGTGGTGCTGGGCAGCGAGATGTCCGGCGGTATCAAGGATCTGACAGTGAGCCAGTGCGTGTTTTCCCATACGGACCGGGGCGTCCGGGTAAAAACCCGGCGTGGCCGGGGAAAATACGCGGTGGTGGACGGCGTGGAGTTCACCAACGTGCGGATGGAGAACGTGATGGTGCCCCTGGTGGTGAACATGTACTACTTCTGCGACGCGGATGCCAAGACCGAGTTTGTCAGCAGCAAAAAGCCCCAGCCGGTGGACGACACCACCCCTTACCTGGGGGCCTTCACCTTCCGGGATATGGAGTGCCTGGACTGCGAGTGGGCGGCGGGGTACTTCTACGGCCTGCCGGAGCGGCCGGTGGGCGCGGTCACCATTGAGAACGTCCATTTTGCCTTCAAGCAGGACGCGGGCAGCGGTTATCCGGCCATGATGGACCACATCGACCCCGCCTGCAAGCTGGGGCTCTACTTCAACTTCGTGGGGAAGGTAGTCCTCAAGAACGTGACCATGCGGGGCCAGGAGGGCGAAATGCTGGTGGCCCGCAACGTGGGGGAGATTGTCCAATAATTTTGGGGAATTTTTCTCCCAAATTGGGTTATACCAACAACAGAGACGTATTTTCACTTCACAGAAAGGAGCGACTGCAATATGCCCGGTTCCTTTATCGATAAGGCGAAAATCATCGTCCGCGCCGGCGACGGCGGCAACGGCTGCGTGTCCTTCCACCGGGAGAAGTACGTCGCCGCCGGGGGACCTGACGGCGGTGACGGCGGTACCGGCGGCCACATCATCCTTCAGGTGGACGACAACCTCTCCACGCTGATGGATTTCCGCTACAAGCGCAAGTACGCGGCGGAGAACGGCGTGGACGGCATGGACGCCCGCAAGAGCGGCAAGGACGGCAAATCTTTGACCATCCGGGTGCCTCGCGGCACCCTGGTGCGGGACGCGGAGACCAACGAAATTATCAAGGACATGTCCGGCGACGGGCCTTTCATCCTCTGCCGGGGCGGCAAGGGAGGCTGGGGCAACAGCCACTTCGCCACCCCCACCCGCCAGGCCCCCCGCTTCGCCAAGAGCGGCATGCCCGGCGAGAGCCACGAGGTGGCGCTGGAGCTGAAGCTGCTGGCGGACGTGGGACTGGTGGGCTTCCCCAATGTGGGGAAATCCACGCTGCTGAGCGTAGTCTCCCGGGCCCAGCCCAAGATCGCCAACTACCACTTTACCACCCTCTACCCCAATCTGGGGGTGGTGTATGTGGAGGACGGGGTGAGTTTTGTCATGGCTGATATCCCCGGCATCATTGAGGGGGCCAGCGAGGGCGCCGGCCTGGGCCACGACTTTCTGCGGCACATCGACCGCTGCCGGCTGCTGGTCCATGTGGTGGATGTTTCAGGCAGCGAGGGCCGGGACCCTGTAGAGGACTTCGACGCCATCAACCTGGAGCTGAAGCAGTACAGCCCCGAGCTGGCGACCCGCCCACAGATTGTGGCCGCCAACAAGGTGGATATCATGGCCGACGGCAGCCTCCTGGAGCGGTTGAGGAAGCATGTGGAGGGACAGGGGTATCCCCTTTATACGATTTCTGCCGCAGCACACATGGGAGTGCGGGAGCTGATTTTCGCGGTGGCAAACCGGCTGAGGGAGCTGCCGCCGGTGGCGGTGTACGAGCCGGAGTACGTGAAGCGGCCTCCCAAGGTGGATATGTCCCAGCCTTTGGAGATTACGGTGGAGGATGGCGTCTGGCTGGTGGAGGGACCTTGGCTCCAGCGGCTCATTTCCAACACCAACTTTGGCGACTACGAGAGCAGGGCCTGGTTCGACAAGTGTCTCCGGGAGTCCGGCTTATTTGACAGACTGGAGGCCATGGGCATCAAGGACGGCGACCTGGTGAGTCTCTACGACATGGAGTTTGAGTACCAGCGGTGATAGGACATTCTCCGGCGCGCATATGCTGTTCCCACGAGAGAGGTGACGGATATGCAATGCCGGATGGTGGAGCTTCGCTATAAAGAGGTCATCAATATTTGCGACGGGAGCCGCCTGGGGTTTGTGGGCGACGTGGAGATTCTGCTGCCGGAGGGCAGGGTGGTGGCGCTGATTGTGCCGGGGCCGTGTAAGTTTTTTGGACTGTTCGGCAGAGGGGAGGAGTTTTACATCCCCTGGGAGTGTATCAAGCAGATTGGGGATGACATTATCCTCATTGACAAGCCGGTAGAGCGCCGGCCGCCCTACCAGGGGAAGAAGCCCAAACGAAGAGGGGGATTCTTTTGAGGCCCGCCCGGTGGGCGGGCCCCCTTGGTTTGTGGGGGTTTCCCCCTGAGTGAGTTTTGGGGTACTTTTTGCACGAGCAAAAAGTACCCCAGGACCAGCGGGAACGCCAGTGCCGATCAAGGCCAGGCGGGGGCGGAGCCCCCTCGGCACCCCAGCCCCAGAAAATATTCAAAAATTGAAAAATGCAAGAAAATTTTTCTTGCATTTCACCCCCAAATGTGCTATTATATTTCAGCATTCCGCACAGGCCCGGAGGGACTCGCCAGTGCCGCTCAGGCGGTTAGCCAGTCCAATGATGGTCCTGGAGGACAAAACTAAATCAAAATTGGAGGAAAACAAAACCATGCCTAGCGTCGTATCCATGAAGCAGCTCCTGGAAGCCGGCGTCCACTTCGGTCACCAGACCCGCCGGTGGAACCCCAAAATGGCCCCCTATATCTACACTGAGCGCAACGGGATCTATATCATTGATCTGCAAAAGACCGTCCGCAAGCTGGAGGAGGCTTACAGCTTCGTCCGTCAGCTCAGCGAGAACGGCGAGTCCCTGCTGTTCGTCGGCACCAAGAAGCAGGCCCAGGAGGCCATCAGGGAAGAGGCTTCCCGCTGCAACATGTTCTATGTCAACGCCCGCTGGCTGGGCGGCATGATGACCAACTTCAAGACCATGCGCACCCGTGTGGACCGCCTCAACCAGCTCAAGCGCATGCAGGAGGACGGCACCTTCGACATGCTGCCCAAGAAGGAAGTCATCAAGCACATGGGCGAGATCGCCAAGCTGGA
>CANRHK010000245.1 GCA_947630395.1 uncultured Oscillospiraceae bacterium | reverse complement strand
ATGGCATTCCGCATCGCCTGGTTCAAGGTCCATGAGCCCCTGGCTTTCTACGCCACCTTCTTCTCTATCCGGGCCAAGGCCTTTGACGCAGAGTACTGCTGCGCGGGATTTGACGCGGTGAAGCGGAAGCTAACAGAGATCTGGAACAACAAGGAGGCCGCCGCCGTGGAGCAGGATCTGGCGGTGACCCTGGAGGTGTGCTATGAGTTCTATCTCCGGGGCTTCCGGTTCGCGCCCATCAACATCTACGAGTCCGACGCCACCCACTTCGTCATCAAGGGGGACGACGCCCTGATTCCGCCCTTTACGGCGGTGCGGGGCCTGGGGGAGATGGCAGCCCTGGACACGGTGGAGAAGCGGAAGGGGAAGGAGTTCATCTCCATCGAGGAGTTCGCCGCCTGCTGCAATAAGCTCTCCAAGACCCACATCGACCAGCTGAAGGCCCTTGGGGCCTTCGCGGGGATGGCGGACACCAGCCAGATGACGCTGTTTTAAGCCTGCCTGCGTTTTTCAACCGTACACAGACTTGACAAACGGCCGTTTTTCCGCTATACTCCACCTGATAACGCGATGACGGGAACAAGTAGCGGCGTTTCGTCCTGCCAAGAGAGCCCCTGGCCGGTGGAAAGGGGAGAGGGCGGCGGCGCGAATACATCCCCGAGCAGCGGACCGAACCTATCACGGCAGTAGGCTCCGCCGGGCGCGCCCGATACAGCGCGCAAGTCCCTGACGGGACTTTCCGAGGCCGTCCCCGCGAGGGGCCGGCGAACCAGAGGTGGTACCGCGATGATTCGCCCTCTGTCCATTGGCTCCCCCACGGGAGCGGGACAGGGGGTGTTATTATGCAGCGGCAAAAGGGACTGACACGGGAGCAGCGGGGGACCATCTGCGTGTTCCTAGCCGCTGTGCTGTACAGCATCGGCGGGCTCTGCATCAAGGTCATCCCCTGGAACGGCATGAGCATCAACAGCGCCCGGAACATAGTATCCGTGCTGGTGGTGGGGGGATACCTGGCCGCCATCCGCCACCCGCCGCGCTGTAACCGGTGGATTGCCCTGGGGGCGGTCAGCGTCTGCGGGACCAACATTCTGTTCTCCCTGGCCAATAAGCTGACCACCGCTGCCAACACCATTGTGCTGCAATTCACCGCGCCGATTTTTGTCATGCTGCTGTCCGTCCTGTTCTGGCGGCGGCGCCCAAAGCGGCTGGATGTGATTGCCTGCGCCGCCGTACTGCTGGGGGTGGTGTGCTGCTTTGCCGGCAGCATCGGCGGCGGACGCCTGTTAGGGAACGTGCTGGCCCTGCTCTCCGGGCTCACCTATGCCGGGGTGTTCCTCCTCAACGATCTGCCGGACGCGGATCCTATCTCCTCCGTATTTTGGGGGGATATCTTGAGCGTGGCGGTGGGATTTCCTTTTCTCCTCCAGGAGACAGAGTTTACCGCTGTGGCCATCACCAGCGTGGTCATTCTGGGGGCGTTCCAGGTGGGGCTGGCCTATATTCTTATGTGTATCGGCCTGCGGACCACCCCGGCGGTGACCGCCAGCCTTATTTCCGGTATCGAGCCGGTGCTCAACCCCATCCTGGTGGCGGTGTTCTACCATGAGGCCGTGGGGCCTATGGCCATTGTGGGGGCGGTGATTGTCATCGGCTCTGTGGTGGGGTATAATATTATTCGGCAATAACCTGCTTGAGGGCGGGGGGCTTCCAGCCCCTCGATACCCTGGGAGGGGCCTTTCGGCCCCTACTCACCCCGGGTAACTTTTTCCCGCGCGGGAAAAAGTCACCAAAAAGCGCGCCCAGGGGTTTCACCCCTGGGGACCCAAATGTGTTGATTTGTTTTGCGCTGTCTTGTTGGTCTGTTTGGTTTAAATCGCTTCCGTCCGTATATGGGGCGAATCGGTTAACCGAATATGGTCTTGCTCGGATGGATGCGCTGGGGCGGGATGGATTGGGTGCGCTGGTTGGTTTTTTATCGACTACCTTCTCGCTCCGTTCCACTCCGCGAGGGGTATGTTGCGTGTATGGTCACCCCGACAGGGGAGCATAAAGAAATATGCTTCTATTGCGGAGTGGAACGGAGCAGACAGCAGTCGTACAAAGTAAAAAAACGAACAACGAACCCAAAGCGAAGGTCCGCCCTCCGGGCGGACTGGGCGTCGCATAGATATCTCCTACACAACCGTCTTAAAACAGCCGCTTCGCCTCATACACGGGATCGAGTACGGTTCAGACCGAACAAACCACAGGTCAAGCGCAAAACAAAACCCAACATTAGGATTCTCAAGGGTGAAACCCTTGAGCGCACTTTTGCTACTTTTCCTGCGAGGGAAAAGTAGCCCAGGGTGTTGGCAGGCACCGAAAAAAGAACAAGACCAATAAGGGGCCGGAGGCCCCCCGAAAAATCTATCAAAATTTGATGAAGGAGAATATACCCATGCAATTATACGAGGAACTGGTAAAAAGAGGCCTTATCGCCCAGGTGACCAATGAGGACGAAATCCGCGAGATGGTCAACGCCGGAAAAGCCACCTTCTATATTGGCTTCGACTGCACCGCCGACAGCCTGACGGCGGGCCACTTTGTGGCCCTGACCTTCATGCGCCGCCTCCAGCAGGCCGGCAACCGGCCCATCGCCCTCATCGGCGGCGGCACTACCATGATTGGAGACCCCTCCGGCCGCACTGACATGCGGAAAATGCTGACCAAGGAGGACATCGACCACAACGCCGCCTGCTTCAAGCGCCAGATGGAGCGCTTCATTGACTTCTCGGACGGCAAGGCCATGATGATCAACAACGCCGACTGGCTGCTGAACCTCAATTATGTAGACTTGCTGCGGGAGGTGGGCGCCTGCTTCTCCGTGAACAACATGCTGCGGGCCGAGTGCTACAAGCAGCGCATGGAGAAGGGCCTCAGCTTCCTGGAGTTCAACTACATGATCATGCAGTCCTACGACTTCTATTACCTGTTCCAGCACTACGGCTGCAACATGCAGTTCGGCGGCAACGACCAGTGGAGCAACATGCTGGGCGGCACCGAGCTCATCCGCCGGAAGCTGGGCAAGGACGCCCACGCCATGACCATCACCCTGCTCACCGA
>CANRHK010000244.1 GCA_947630395.1 uncultured Oscillospiraceae bacterium | reverse complement strand
GGCACAGCTTCTCAAACCGCTTTCTGCCGCCGTTGCAGAACATGTTTTTCTTCAGGCTTATGGTCACTTCCATTACGTCCTGCCACGGATTTTCCGGCTCCGCGCGGTCATTGTCGTCCGGCTCTAACCCCACGGTCACCTCCGGCAGCTCTCCCGCCGGCCACGCCACCGGCTCCCCGTCCGCAAACAGCATCAGGTCCCCGGCGTCCTCGTTCTTCGGGTGCATCCCGCTCCTCCTTTCACTTCCGCAGGACCAGCCGCTCCCGGCCGTCCGTGCCCAGCTCCATGTCCCCGGCCTGGATAAGCGCCTTTCTCCATGTCTCTTCCTCCGGGTCCCATCCGCAGCCCTCGCAACTTTCAGCATCGCAGGCGATACCCTCCCGCGCGCACTTGGCCGCCATCTTTTTGCTTTTCATTTCGTCTCCTTTTCCGGCGGGCGTCTGTAAATTGCCTGAACGTCTGCCCATACCTCTTCGTAGGCTGACGAACCACCTACCCTTCTTCACCTCCCACGGGCATAAAAAAATAAGTCTGCACTGACCTGTTGGTCTGTGCAAACTTATAGTAATGGCTGCCGCCCGCTGGAGACGAAAAATTTTGTCTTGCAATCCGGCCTTTGCTGCGCTATAATAGACAGCGGTCGTAAAATATGCCGGTGTGATGGAATTGGTAGACGTAGTGGACTCAAAATCCACCGCTGGCGACAGCGTACCGGTTCGAGTCCGGTCACCGGCACCACGTCGGAGCAAATTACGCTCGCTCCGTTTCCAGGCGGTCCCCTTTGGGGGCCGCCTGAAAACTGCGTATCGCTCCATTGCTCCTCCTTTCCCCACCGAACCCGCTGCGCTGGGCTTCGGCGGGGGCCCCATTTAGGAACGGCGCGCCTGAATCGGCGCGGCGGTTGACGCGGGATAACGCAGCGGAGGCCGCCGGAGCGGACTCCGGCGGCCTCCTATCTATATGATGCGGCGCGCCCGGGCGGCCCGGCTTGGGCAGGTCTGGCGTGGGACGGATGGCCGGCTCACCCCGGACGCTCTTGCCGCTTACGGTATCCTATGACGCGGACCCGGCGGGGGTGCTTTGTCCCCAAAGCCAGCCTCCTGGCCCGTCCCGGCGCTTTGAGACAGATATTTCAAAAAAGGAAGTGGCAGCCATGGTAAAAATCGCCCCCTCCATCCTATCCGCCGATTTTGCGAATTTGGCCCGGGACATTGAGAGGGTCAGCACCGCCGACTACCTCCATGTGGACGTGATGGACGGGCTCTTTGTGCCCAATATCACCATCGGCATTCCCGTGGTCCAGTGTATCCGCAAGGTAACGGAGATGCCCCTGGACGTGCACCTGATGATTGACCGGCCGGTGCGGTATGTGGAGCGGTTCTGCGCCGCGGGCGCAGACATTGTGACGCTCCACATAGAGGCCGACGCCGCCGAAAACACCCAGCGGGCATTGGATCTGATCCACGCCGCCGGAAAACGGGCCGGCGTGGTGCTGAAGCCTAAAACCCCTGCGGAGGCGGTGCTGCCCTTCCTGGACAGCTGTGATATCGTCCTGGTGATGACCGTGGAGCCCGGCTTCGGCGGGCAGAAGTTCATGGCAGACATGATGCCCAAGCTGCGGCAGCTCCGGGAGTGGATTGACGCGCGGGGTCTGGACTGCGAGCTGGAGGTAGACGGCGGCGTGGACCCCGTCACCTGCAAGACGGTCATTGAAAACGGCGCCGACGTGCTGGTGGCCGGCAGCGCCGTCTACCGGGCGGAGGACATCCCCGCCCGCATCCTGGAATTGAGAGGGTAGGCCCATGGAGTATTTTCCCGCTCCCCTGGAGAAGCTGGTGGAGCAGTTTGCCCGGCTGCCGGGCATCGGCGGCAAGTCCGCCCAGCGTCTGGCCTTTCATGTCCTGAGCCTCACCGAGGAGGAGGCCCGGGAGTTTGCCGACGCCATTCTGGAGGCCAAGCGGGGGGTCACTACCTGCCCCGTTTGCCGGAATCTCACCGCCGGGGGCCTCTGCCCCATCTGCGCCTCTCCCCGCCGAGACGAGTCCACCATCTGCGTGGTGGCGGATCCCCGGGACGTGATGGCCATTGAGCGGGCCCGGGAGTACAACGGCCGCTACCACGTGCTCCACGGCGTCATCTCCCCCATGAACCACGTGGGGCCCGACGACCTGGAGATCAAGTCCCTGGTGGAGCGGGTGGACCAGGGAAATATCAAGGAGGTCATCATGGCCACCAACCCGGACACCGAGGGGGAGGCCACGGCCATGTATCTGGCCCGGCTGCTAAAGCCCTTTGATGTGCGGGTGACCCGGCTGGCCTACGGCATCCCCGTGGGCGGGCACCTGGAGTTCGCCGACGACGCCACCCTGATGCGGGCCCTGGAGGGCCGGCGGGAGCTGTGATCGCCGCTGAAATTTTGGATAGGAAAAGCGCCCCGGCTTTACGCCGGGGCGCTCTGCTTTTTGTGGATCAATTTACTGGTCGTCGCCGAAGTCGGCGATGTAGGCCGCCGCCAGCTTCTCGGGCCAGTCGGAGACGGGCTCCAGAATGCCGGTGAAGAACCGCAGCGTGGCGGGCTCGTGGACGAACCGCAGGCCGCCGATCAGCTCCCGGTGGTCGTAGACCCACTTGACCCGGTCAATGACGTACTCAGTCTGGGACAGAGTGAACACCCGGCGGGGGAAAGCCAGGCGCACCAGCTCCATGGAGGCCATGCGCTCGCTGCCGTCGGCGTTGCGCTCCTCGGAGAGAGTGCCGCGCTCCATGCCGCGGATGCTGCCGCAGATGTACAGGGCGCACACCAGCGCGCCGGCGGGGTACTGGTTCTGGGGGATGTGGCCCACGAACTGGCTGGCGTCCAGGTGGGCGCCCAGGCCGCCGCCGGGGGTGATGACCGGGATGCCGTAGGCATCCAGGGCCTTCACGCAGTAGTCCACGAACTGGGGCCCCTGGGAAATGACGTCCATGTCCATGCTCTCGTCAAAGCCCACGGTCATGGCCTCCATCTCCTTGACGGACATGCCGCCGTAGGTCATAAAGCCCTCGAACATGGGGACCAGATCCTCCATGGAGTCATGCAGGGCCTTGTCACGGATCAGGATGGCGCCGCCCCGGGCGAAGCCGAACTTCCGGGCGGAGAAGTAGATGATGTCAAAGCAGTCCGCGATCATGCGGGT
>CANRHK010000243.1 GCA_947630395.1 uncultured Oscillospiraceae bacterium | reverse complement strand
CGGTTGGCGGTGATGTTCAGGCCGCAGGCCGCCGCGGCCGCCGCCGCCATCAGCCCGCCCCACAGAAAGACCGGCCCCAGCCGCCCCAGGGGCACCACGCGGTCAATGAGGTGCTCCAGTATGTAGGGCAGCAGCAGCTCCATCATGGTGCCCACGAACTTGACGGCCACCACCCAGGCCACGCTGCGCCCGCACTGCTTCAGGTATCGGAAAATCAGCTTCAAGGGGTGCCCTCCCTCCTTCGGGAATCTTTTTTCAGACGTTTCCCTCTATTATAAACCATTTTCTCCCGTTGCGCAATTGTATTTTTTATACCGTTCCGCCGCTTTCGCTGCGCGGCAAAGCGCCCCGGGGATTGCTCCCGGGGCGCTGTCCGCTCTGATGAGATATGTCTGTCACTTCCGCTTGGCCGCGTCGAACTGGTCCAGGACCTCCTGTTCCGGCTCCTTGGTGCCCAGGGACACCGCCACGATGACCGCGCAGCCCACCAGGAAGGCGGGCAGCAGCTCGTAGATATCCCACGCGCCGCCCAGAGGCCGCACCAGGAACTTCCACACGAAGACCATCACGCCGCCGGCGGCCATACCGGCCAGAGCGCCCTGCTTGGTGCTGCGCCTCCAGAACAGTGCCATGAGCATCACCGGGCCAAACGCGCCGCCGAAGCCCGCCCAAGCGAAGGACACCACCTGGAAGACCGAGCTGTTGGGGTCCCAGGCCAGGACGACGCCGATGAGGGCGATGGCAGCGACGGTGCCCCGGGCGAAGAGCATGGACTGCTTGGCGGTGAGCTTGATGCCCAGGAAGTCCTGAATCAAATCCTGGGACACGCTGGAGGCGGCGGAGAGGAGCTGGGAGTCGGCGGTGGACATGGTGGCGGCCAGGATACCGGCCAGAGTCACACCGGCGATGACAGCCGGCAGGAAGCCGAAGGAGCTGAGGAAGTGGGAGAGCTGAATGACCACCGTCTCGGAGTCGGCGCTGGTGGTGAGGAAGGGGATTTTGCCCGCCACGGACACGCTGTAGCCGATGACGCCAATGACGATGGCCACAGCCATGGAGATGACCACCCACACGGAGGCGATGCGGCGGGAGGCCTTCAGCTCCTTCTCGTCCCGGATGGCCATGAACCGCAGCAGGATGTGGGGCATACCGAAGTAGCCCAGGCCCCAGGCCAGGGTGGACACGATGGGCAGGAAGCCGAAGGAGCCCGCCTCGCCTGTAGCGGCGTTATAGCCCTGGGTCAGATTCAGGTAGCCGGGGAGGGCGGAGGCGTTCTCTACCACCGTGCTCCAGCCGCCGGCCTGGACGATGCCGAAGACCACGATCACCGCCAGCGCGATGGTCATGACGATGGACTGGATAAGGTCGGTGGTGGACACGGCCAGGAAGCCTCCCAGCACCGTATAGCCGATAATGACCGCCGCGCCCACAATCATGGACAGGTGGTAGTCCGTGCCCAGGAGGGTGTTGAAGAGGGTGCCCACGGCCTTGAAGCCGGAGGCGGTGTAGGGCACGAAGAACACCAGAATGATAATGGCGGCGAGGCAGCTCAGCAGGTGCCTGTCGTCCTTATAGCGGCGGGAGAAGAAGTCGGGGATGGTGATGGCCCCGATGTTGGCGGAGTACCGCCGCAGCCGCCGGGCCACAATGAGCCAATTGAGGTAGGTGCCTGCCGCCAGACCGATGACGGTCCAGCTGACCTCCGCGAGGCCCGCGAAGTAGGCCAGGCCCGGCAGGCCCATGAGCAGGTAGCTGCTCATGTCCGACGCCTCCGCGCTCATGGCGGTGACGATGGGGCCCAGCTTCCGGCCGCCCAGGTAAAACTCGTGGGACGAGCCGCCGCTGCCCTTACGGCTGAAGTACACGCCTACCGCAATCATGCCGGCCAGGTAGACGACGATGGAGAAGAGAATACAAAGCTGCGCGGTGGTCATGGGAAAAATCCTCCTGGAAAATGAGATGGAATGGTGCGCGGGCGGGGGCGGGAGCCCCTTGCCGCTCAACGGGCGCTATCATAGCATAGGACAGACATAGAACGCAACACAGAACGCGGTATAGACAAAAGTCCGTACCGCGTTCTGGTGAATCTATCTTTTCCGTTGTGCCACAGCGCTTTCATCGCCGGAGAAAATCAGGATTCAGATTTGGGCAAAAATCCGCTCAAAAAATCCGGCAAATTTTTTTCCGCGTGCTCCCGGAGAGAGTACTCCCCGCCGCAGAGGCACCAGTCGTACATCAGCGCCCGCTCACAGAGGGCGTAGAGCTTCACCAGCTCCCCGGCGCCGCGCTCCGACGTCAGCTCCCCGCCGGCCTGCCCCGCCGTGATGATGCGCCGCAGCAGCCGGTAGTAGGTCCTGTCCTGGCTCAGCAGGTGCCGCTGGCCGCTGGTAACCAGCTGGGTGGAGAGCAGCCGGGAGAGCAGGTCCCGGGACACGCTGTCCTCAATCATGGCGAACAGCTCCCGGTTTAAGAACAAAAGCCGCTCCATGGCGGACATGTTTCCCTCCTCCAGCTTCGGCTGGAGGGACTCATACTTCTCGTCAAAGAGGTCGCTGAGGGTGCTGAGCAGGGCGTCCTTGCCGTCGAAGTAGTGGTAGAAGGAGCCCCGGGAGGTGCGGGACTCCTCGATAATCTCCTCCACGGTGGTGTCCTCGTAGCCCTGCTCGTAAAAGAGCCTCCAGGCCGCGCTGACAATCCGGCCCCTGGTGTTGCGGACGTTCTTCTTCGCCATGCGCTCCCCTCCCCTTCCCCCACAGCATACACTAAATCGGGACAAAAGGGAAGCTTTTTTCCCGCTCCCGGCGGCAAAATTTCTCTCCAGACAGGGCTTGCCCTGGGGAAGGTTTTGTACTATAATGCCTGTCATTGATGGATTGCGGGCTCTGGCCCGCCCGGAAAGGAGACCTCCATGAAGATGATCGACGCCCATCTGCATATTTTCGACCGGCAGGACCACGCGGGAGCTGCCGTCCGGCTGCGGCGGCTCTACGGGGAATCCGGCATTGTCCACGGCGTGGTGATGGGCAACTACACCCTGGACCCCGGCTACCACGACTACCCTGTTGACCTGCTCCACTACTGCGTGGGGCTGGACAGCAATCTGATGAACGGGGTGCGGACGGCGGACCTGCCCGACCTGGTGGAGGCCAACCTGAAAAAGGACAGCTGCTGCGGCGTGAAGCTCTACCCCGGCTACAACCGGATCTGGCTCA
>CANRHK010000242.1 GCA_947630395.1 uncultured Oscillospiraceae bacterium | reverse complement strand
TTCATCTTTTCTCACCCTATGCTATTATACCACACTCTTCTCTACTTCGCTACTTTTTATTGGAGAATAGTATAACATCACAAAACCCGGCTTTTTTGTGGGCTTTCTGATTTTAGTTCTAAATTAACACAGTCATCCTTGGTAATGACCAGGTTAGCCTTGCCCTGCTCCAGCTGGCGCAGTATCTCTCGAAACCCCGGCGGTTGAATAATGAAGTGACGTAGCGATACGGAAGAAAAGCTAATAAAATCAACGGTTTCACGGGCAGCGAATAAAGAAGGGTCACCAACCTCCTGCTGGTCAACGACGACCTCCATCGCCCCCAGAACGTGGAGGTGGAGTGGTCCTCCCTCCAGTTCAAGGGCTATCTCATCAGATGCCAGCAGAACTTCGTCAAGTTCAACGAAAAAGGGATGCCCGTGCGAGCGTGGCTGGACTGCGTATTCCTGGAGATGGAATCCCCCATGGCCAAGAAGATGTCCCCGCTGAACTCCCCGGACACCACCAAATTCCGCACCGTCTGCCAGGGGGAGTCCCTCTGGTCCATGTCGGTGGAGGCCTACGGCCAGCCGGAGCAGTGGCGGCTCATCGCGGACGCCAACGGCCTGAGCAATCCCCGCCGCCTGCGGTCCGGCGACATTCTGCGGATGCCCGCGCTGAAATAGCGGGACAGCTGAAACAGTGAAGGGAAAGAGGAGGTGCTGGATTGGACAATGTGAGCGGTATGCTGGGAACAGTACACACGGCGGAGGACGCCGGTACGCTGATGGCCGCCATTATCAACGACTACGTGTACGGTCAGGTGACCGCCGCCCTGGAGGCGGAGCGCCCCCCTGGTGGTGCTGAGCCTGGAGGAGCAGAACCGGATGCTGGAGCAGGGCGAGTCCACCCAGGAGGGCGTGGACGCGGCCCAGGATGAGCTGGACACGCTGGACCGCCAGATGATGCAGTACCGCATACTCCAGAAGGAGGCCAAGCTGACCATTGACAAGTTCACCGGCCAGGGCACGGAGGGAATGGATCTCTCCGTGGTGATGCTGCTGGCGGATACGAGCCAGCTGGACGTGTCTGAGCTAAGTATTGCTCCTTCCTGTCTTTTACTTGTCTACTATTCTATCATACTTGTCCACTTTTTTAGTATACATCCATTCTTCAGCTAAAGGCGATAAAAAACGGGGCCGCGCACGCGGCTCCGTTTTCTCTATTTGCCCGATGTCCCATGACGCAGACAGGGCCAAAATGATGCAGAATACACACCTGCTTCCCCAAGAAGTATGGTATAATAGTACAAAAGAGAATAACCG
Source organism: uncultured Oscillospiraceae bacterium (assembly GCA_947630395.1). Classification (GTDB taxonomy): domain Bacteria; phylum Bacillota; class Clostridia; order Oscillospirales; family Oscillospiraceae; genus Pelethomonas. The sequence continues at coordinate 1,921 of CANRHK010000242.1, read as the reverse complement.
CATGGCGGCGGAGGCTGAAGCCAGACGGATGGACAGGGAAAAAGGGCCGGCCGGCGGCAGAATACGCCGCAGAAAGAACGCGCCGGGAGGACAAAGAGCATGGAGGCGGATATCCGTATATTGGACCGGCGGGAGCTGCCCGGTTTTCGGGCCTACCTGCTGCCACAGACGGCGGCCGCTCTGGAGCGGGGCGAGGAGGGGATCGTCGCCCTGGGCGCCGTGGCGGGACCGTACTCCTGCGGCGCGGCGGCGGCCCGTGTGGAGGGCGCTCAGGCGGAGTTGACGGATCTGTTCGTGGACGGCAGCGTCCGGCGGCAGGGCGTGGGGGCGCGGCTGCTGGAGGCGCTGGCGGAGCGGCTGGCCCAGGCGGGCGCGGCGGAGCTCTACGCCGGGTACGTGCTGCGGGGCGAGGAGCTGGCGGCTATGGATGGGCTGCTGGTGAAGGCGGGGGCCTCCCGGCCGGAGCTGCGGTCCCGGACCTTTATGGCCCCCACGGACCGGCTCAGCACCTACCCCATCATCCGGGACGCCTTTACCACCAAATACCGGACCCCGGAGGGAATTGTGTCCTTACCTATTATATCATAGCTCTCGAACGCATGGCGTTGACTTTTACGAAATGAAAATGACTTTTACGAAATGTCGGGCGTAAGCGTAAAATGTATCACCGCCTTTACAAAGGGACAGCCGGAGGAGGATGAGCCGCTGGTATCAAAAGAGCTGTTCCAGAAAGCACAGGAACAGCTCGGCGGCGAGTATAAACGATTTCCCACGGCAAGAGTGACAATCTCCTGAGCCGGAAAGTGTACCGCAGTGTGCTGCAGCTCTCTGCTGCCGCGGACCAGTGCCGCCTGCCTGATCTTGCAGGTTGCTCTAAAGCGGCAGGGGGCATCTATCTGTGCAGCGGCCACGCGCTGGATCTGGACAACGAGGAAGGCCCCATAGATGGGCGCCCGCTTCTGGTCCAACAAAATCTTCCTCTCTGTCCGCTTCTGCCAATGAACAGCAAAAGGCGCAAGCTGCCGTCACACAGCTTGCGCCTCTATCCTCAAATACGAACACCAACAGCCCCGGTCCCCCGCGAATCTGATGAAATCAGATGAACTGGAGGCGGGAAACCCCAGATGGGCGGATGTTGTCTGTCTTGGATCGGGTGGTACTTACAGAGTCTATATAGCATCATGATACTTTTACTACTCTTATTGACCGTTTCACAAGTCTGCGTGTACAACGCATTTCGGTTATGAAGTAACCAACTTATAAAATTTGAGCTTTGAACTCAATCAATAAGGCGGCTAACCGCCGATCGGCAGTGGACCCGGCGCGCCGTTGTGCCTCGACTCCCGGAGGAGTGGTCCGTAACACTTGCTCTGAAAAGACTCTGATGAGTACAATTTTCGAATAGACTATAGCAGACGCATGACAGGTTGTCAAGACAAAATTGAAGCCCGCCGCCCGCCTGATTACCCCTTGGGCGGGGACGGCCCCGGCCATAGATCTTGTGCCGGTTTAGGCGCCCCATACCGGCGAATGCTTGTCGAATATCTACAAAAATGATCTTAGTTTTTTGGCTCGCCCCATACTTGACACCGCATTCTTTTTTTGATATTTTATATAAAACCTAAGTGATTTGTGACTGGTTATGCAGGCAAGGCTCACTGGAAGAGATGCGGCGGGCGCGTTTTCGCACCGGTGCCTCTTCGATGTGGCTGTGCCTGCGTTTTTGTTGTGTGGGAGAGGAGTCCGGACAGGGATGAAGGTTGTCAAGGCGCTGAATAACAATATGGTGCTGGCCCGCGACGAACAGGGCTGCGACTGCATCTGTCAGGGCAAGGGCATCGGCTAGCAGAAGCGCCGGGGCGACAGCGTGGATGAGAGCCTCATTGAGCGCCGGTTCACCCCCGCCAACGCCGACGAGAGC
>CANRHK010000241.1 GCA_947630395.1 uncultured Oscillospiraceae bacterium | reverse complement strand
TTTCTCATCCGGCGCATAATCCGGCCCCTGGCGGGCACAATACGTGACGTACCGCTTAGGGAAAGGAGGTTCCACAGATATGAAGAGCAATCAGAGCAGCAATCAGAACAACAACAGCAACCGGAACCAGAACAGCAATCAGAATAGCAATAACAGCAACAATCAGAACCAGAACAACAGCAACAATCAGCGCTGAAAAGCGGTGAAAGAAGCCACGGGCACAGAGCCTGGGCGGCTGTAAGACAGTAAAATTTCAAACTGACGGAAAACGAAAGTTTGCAAGGGGACGGCGTGGCTTCGGCCACGCCGTTTCCTATTTTATCAGTCCATTGTTTGCAGAAATTGCCCAAAAACCCGTCCCTGTTCCGGAAATTGTTCAAATAATACTACTCTCCAATAAACAGTAGAAACATATTACAACGTGTGGTATAATAGCAGCGGTGATGAGAAATGCCTGTAGGGAGCGGGCCATCATTTTTGAAACAGTCTGTGCCTTGAAGGCCAGCTTGCATTGCTGTGGACTAAACGGCGGGAATATTGGGCCGGTGGATGTCCTCCGGCAGTAAGCCTCTGCTTGATTGTGCTCCATTTTTGTGATATATTTGCGGAACGCAGAAGTTTTGAGCGGCATACCCGGATCAATTAAGGAGGGATCGACGGCTATGGAACTGAACGACATTTTGAAAGAGCTTTCGATATTCGGAAATGACCGTCCCATACCGAGGGAGGCTCTTGCGGAGGCGGCCCGACAGAAAGAGGCAATCACGCCGTATCTGCTGGATGCGCTGGACAGGCTATACGAGGGAGTCCAGAGCGCCGGGGATGGGATTTGCGATGACACGGCTTACGACCTGTCCTGCTATGCCTTTTTCCTGCTGGCCCAATTCCGTGAGCAAAGGGCTTTCCCCAGGGTGCTGCGCATGTTGACGCTTGACAACGATGCCTTGGAGATTGTGTTTGGGGATATGATCACGTTGGTGGGAAATATCCTTTACAGCACCTATGATGGAGATCTGTCTTCAGCGGAAGCAGTTATTTTGAATGAGAGTGCTGATCCATTCGCAAGAGAAGCGCCGCTGCGCCTTTTGGAGGGACTTTTTCGGGACGGGCGCCTGCCGCGGGAGACGATGATTTCATTCCTGCGGGAACGCCTGGAGGCCCTTGGAGAGGGCGAAGACGAGCAAACATTTGGAGCGATGCTGGCAGACGCGATTGCAGAATGCGACCTTTACGAATTGGCGGAGGACGTCCGGGAAGTGTACCGTCAGGGAAAAGCGGATCCGATGCATTTAGGCGATTTCGACGGCTTCTTTGATTACCTCTATAACGAAACCAGAAGCGAAGATTATCCAAAGATGATTGATGATACCGCCAGTGAACTGAGAGGATGGGCCTGTTTCCAGGACGATACGTCCAAGGAGCCATCGATCCGAGAGATATTGACTTGGAATGTAGGACGAAACGATCCGTGTCCCTGCGGGAGCGGAAAGAAATTCAAAAAGTGCTGCCTGCCCAAGAAAGAAAAATGGGAACTTGAGATGTCACGTCCGTGGGAACCGGATTGGGACAGATACCCGGCTCTTGTGCGTCAGGGCGTGCGGCCGGGCTTGCTAGAGTTTTACACTCAGGAAGCCATTGATGTGGACCGGCCGGTCTATCAGGCTTTGAACATGATTCGCCATCCCGCTTTCCGGCATGGAAAAGAAAGACGCAAAATTGAGCGGGAGGCGAAGAATCTGCTTTTGGGCGCGTATGGAAAGCTCCGTGAAATGTGTTCGGAAAGGGGCCTGAAGACGCCGGAGGACTATGATCGGATGTATCGTGTCCATTATGATTGCACGGAGTGGCTGACGGTGCTGCGTGATTTCCTGGCAGCGGACGGTGACGCACAGTTTAAGGAAGTCGATAGCTTCATTTCGCCAAACCGAGCGCTGTGACACAGGCGTGGAAAAGAGGAATCTGTCTTCTGCAGATGCCGGGATACCCAACCGTGATGGAACATGAGTGAGTTTTGTCATATAGCCCGACTCAGCAGACTACTATCTGATACTATTCCTGTAGATACCAAAAATCAGCTGGAACGATTGCAGCGCAATTGCTCCAACTGATTGCCCACTTTTGCGTGTAATTCGTATAATACGCCGAACCCCCTGCAATTCCAACGATTTGTCGTTGACGGCCATGAGATTCCGACTCTAAAGGCCGCTGGTTCTTGTCCAGTCGGGCGTACCAACCCCCGTTGCAAACGCAAGTTTTCAACGGGGGTTCTTCAGATCTTCCTCTCTATCCACGGCGCTATGTGATGCCGATCCCTTTTCAGAGGGAGTCATTCTCTCGCGTAGATGCGCAGCAGCGCCACCTCGTTGGGCCGCACGGTCTGGATCAGGCGCAGAACCGTGGTGCGCCAGATGCCTGTATGACACCGGGGAGGGATCCGCTCCATAGGCAGATCAGGAAAGGGCACGTCGGCTGGGCGAGAGATGTTTTCACCGGACAAGGCGATCAGGCCCCGCCGTAGAACTCCAGGAACCGGTGGGTCTCAGGCTGCTGGGGGGAGAACAGCACCCTCTCCGCGGGCCCCTGTTCCCACAGCTGGCCCCGGAAGAAGAACAGGGCGTCCACCGCCATGCGCCGGGCCTGCTGGAGGTCGTGGGTGATGAGCAGCACCGCGCAGCCGGTCTCCAGGCAGTAGGACTGGATGAGACCCTCCGACAGAATGGCGGATTCCATGTCCATGGACGCCGTGGGCTCGTCCAGGATCAGCAGCTCACAGGGACGGGACAGCACCCGGGCCAGGGCCATTTTGGCTGTCTCGCCGCCGGAGAGGCCGGTTGCCCGCTGCCGGGCCAGGTGGCGAATTTGAAGGGCTTCCATCAGGGTCTCCGCCCGCCCCGGCCCGCCGCCAGAGAGCAGGATATTGGCCCGGGTGGTCATGCGAAAGGCGTAGCTCTTCTGGGGCATATACCCCACCTTCACCGAGGGGGGCAGGGTCCGGCCGCCGCCGTCCGGGGGCAGCACCCCGGCCAGGAGCCGGGCGAAGGTGGATTTTCCGCTGCCGTTGGCCCCCACCACGGCGCAGATCCGGCCGGGGCTCAGCTCCACAGCCGGGGCCTGCAGCACCGTCCGGCCACCGAAGGTCTTGGCGCAGGCAATGGTTTTCACCGGCTCAGCCTCCTTTGCAGCAGGGACACCGCGATCTTCACCAGCAGGGAGACAGTCATCAGGATCATCCCCAGGGCC
>CANRHK010000240.1 GCA_947630395.1 uncultured Oscillospiraceae bacterium | reverse complement strand
TATGTGGCTGGATTGGTTCAAAACGGCGCAAAACTGTCCGCAAAGCAGGCGGACCGCCTGAATGTGCTCACGACTGTCTATGAGCAGCAGAGGCTCATGTTTGAGTCCGGGACCCACCGCATTCCCCAGCGCATTGTCAGTCTGGCGCAGCCCTGGGTCCGTCCCATCGTCCGGGGGAAAGCCCACGCCAACACCGAGTTTGGTGCAAAACTGCACATCAGTCTGGTGGACGGCTATGCCAGGCTCGAACGGCTGGACTTCGAGCCGTTCAATGAATCGGAAGACCTGTGGCGGGCGGTGGCCCGGTATCGGGAGCGCTATGGCTGTTATCCGCAGCGCATTCTGGCGGACAAAATATACCGGACCCGCCAGACGCTGGCCTTTTGTAGAGCGCATGGGATCCGCCTGTCCGGTCCCGCCCTGGGCAAGCCGCCCAAAAATCCAATTCTGTCCCATCAGGCAAAGAAACTGGAGTACCAGGACAGCTGCGACCGCAACGCTGTGGAGGGTATCTTCGGGACGGGCAAGACCGCCTATGGTCTGGCCCGCGTTCTGGCGCGCCTAAAAGAAACTGCTTTCTGCGTGATTGGCGTTGCCCTGCTGCTCCTCAACCTCTCCAGGTCCCTGATGGCTGCCTTTGTCTTATTTTGCCTCCTGCCCCTGACCGCTATTTTCATGGGCTTGCGGAGTACATCCTACCTAGGTCATATTTTGCGACCATCTTTGCTCATGATCCTGTGCTTGGGCCTGCTCAATCATCCGAAGGTACTGATCCAGTCGCTGCTCCACCAGCCCAGCGATCATCTCCGTGAAAAGTGCCAAATCATTCTTCACGGCATAAGCTTCCAGGGCATTGAAATATTCCAGGCGGCTTTCCTTGGCAATGTCAATGGCGGGAAAGCCATTCGCCATCAACTGGTAGTTCATTAGCAGACGGGATGTGCGGCCATTTCCGTCCCGGAAAGGGTGGATGCGGACGAATTCAGCGTGTGTCCACGCGGCCAGTTCAAATGGGTTGAGATCATCCGCTTTCCATTCCAGATCCAGATAGAAGTCCTTGACCTGACGATACATCTCCTGCGGCTCCGGCGGGGTGTGCTGAGCACCGGAGATGTATACATTCACGTTCCGATAAATGCCGCCCGGCATAATATTCTCCATCAGCATCTGGTGGATGTCCTTGACAATTTTTTCGGTCAGCGGCTGGTGCGCTTCAACGCAGTGCTTCACATACCGGTATGCCCGCTGGTGGTTCACCTGCTCATAAATCTCCCGAAGTTCCTTGCCGCCAACGGCGATGCCATCCTCCAGCACCAGTTTGGTTTCAATGAGGGTCAATGTATTGCCTTCAATGGCGGTGGAGTTATGGGTGTAGGAGATTTCAAAGGATCTCTCGAAAGTTTCGGCAGTCAACTCTGGGATACGGCCTTTCCCTGCTTGATACCGATTCCGCTTGTCAATCAACTTATCATAATCCATATCATCACCACCTTCTCTTTGGCAAGTATACCACATTTCTGGGGCTTTTCGCAACGGGGAATTCATATCGCAATCCCTTACCTGACCTGCTCCATGAAACTGCCCATGGTTTGGGCGGCTTCATCCTGCTTCTGGCGGGTGGCGTGGGTGTAGGTGCGCAGCGTGAACCCTGCGTCATAGTGGCCCAGCATATTGGAGACGGTCTTAATGTCCACGCCGTTCTGGAGCGCAGTCGTGGCGAAAGTGTGACGTAACCCATGAAAATTGATGTGTTCCAGACCAGCATCCTTCAGAATTTTCTCATGGAGCTTCACTACGGAGTCCGGGTGATACATCTCGCCAGTGACCGGCGAGGGGAACATGTAGGGATTATCCGGGTGCTTTTCGTGCTCTTGTATCAGCAGGTCCACCGCAGTCCGGGGGATGGAAACCATCCGGATGGACGTGTCCGTCTTGGGCTGGGAGAGTGTTCTGGTCCCGTCGGGATTGCGGACGTACTGTTTGCTGACGGAGATCGTTCTGTTATTGATGTCCAGGTCATCCCAGCGCAAGGCCACCAGTTCACCCTTACGGAGGCCGCTGACCAGCTCCAGGTAGAACATAGGGAGGACGCCCCGGGCCTGTGCAGCATCCAGATAGGCTTTCATATGTTCGGGCGGGAGAGTTTTTATCTCCACTTTACGGACTTTTGGTGCGATGCAGTCGTCGGTAGGATTGCGGGGAATGAGACGTTCCTTGACAGCCCGCTCGAAGGCGCAGTGGAGCATGAGATGGACGCTGTGGACGGTGGTGCTGCTAAGACCGGGAGACTCGTTCTTGCCCTGGTGGACCCGGCCGTGCTCCAGAAGGTCCTTGTAGAGCTTTTGGAGGTGGCGGGAGGTCAAGCTGCTGAGTTTGACGTTCCCGATGCGTGGGATGGTGTAAGTGTTGATCATCAAGTCATAGCGGTTGGCGGTGGATGTACGGACATTGGGCTGGGCGTAGAGGTCGTACCAGGTTTTGAGCCAGGTGGCCACGGTATAGTCATCGGAGCGGCCGACGTCGATGTGCTGTGTTTCCGCCATGGCCTTGGCCAGCTTCTGCTTCACCTCTGCCTGGGTTTTGCCGAGGACGTTTTTGTTGATACGCTTGCCGGTGTTGGGGTCGTAACCCGCAGTGTAGCGGCCCTCCCAGCGGCCATCCTTGCGTTTCCTAATATTGCCTTCACCATTGGCTCGTTTCTTGGGCATGGTGGTTCATCTCCTTTCCGATCTGCGTTCCGAGTCCTTTCTTTGTTTATGCGGCGCAATTTTTGATGCGGCACACGTCGGATTGATACGCTGGCCTGCCTTGTCGAAAGAGTATGGCTTCTCCTGGCTCAGTTCCCTGGCTAACCCCACGGCTGACCGGAACCCGGAAGTGAAAGCGGCCAGTGAGGACTCCTCCAGCCGCATTTCTTGCTCGTCCATCAGGTGGAGGAGCAGCCGACGGTTCTTTCTGTCCAGCCGCTGGCTGAGCTGTCTGTGGAGCCGTTCCACCTCGTGCCTGTGACGACCTCCTGCCTCCTGGCAGAACTGCTGCTTCATCGCTTTCATGTAGTCGTGCATCGCCGATCCCTCCTTGTCAGCGACAAACACTACCACAACTGTGTGAGGCAAAGGTGTACAAACTGATAACTCTGGGGAAAATGTGGAGACATTATGACAGTACGCCGGTTTTCTTTGTATACACTGTATCGAAATATGACCATGTAGCAGGAACTCACATCGACATGGTTGGGCCCCGGTATTCCTCGTGGTCATCCTCCCTGTGGCCCTGGGCGATCT
>CANRHK010000239.1 GCA_947630395.1 uncultured Oscillospiraceae bacterium | reverse complement strand
CAATGGCCGTCATGTCGAAGACGCCGTTGACAAAGGCATAGAACCGCTCAAAGAGGGACAGCTTGGACATAATGGCCGGCAGCAGGCCCTCGAAGACCGATCCCTTGAAATAGAGGACGGCGGTGAGGGCCAGAATCAGGACGATGCAGAAGCCGTAGGCCAGATTGCCGTTCTTGGTGAGATAGCGGATCAGGCCCCCCAGGGCCAAGATGATAACCAGCAGGGCCGCGACGGAGCCCATGGTGGTCTGGGACACGTACTCCGACAGGCTGACGCTGTAGTAGTTGAAGAGCATCACCGCCACGCCGATGCCAGCGGCGAAGCCCTGGTTGTCCGTGAGGGAGGAGAGGAAAACCCCCACCGCGATCAGGGCCGCCCCCAGGGCGAAGAAGGCCGCCAGGGAGCCGTAGGAGGTGGGCAGGTACACGTCCCCGAACCGGGCGAAGATCAGCGGGTACAGGGCGATGACGGCCAGGGGGATCACATAGACCACCAGCAGGGCCAGGTACTTGCCCAGAATCACCTCCGTGGTGGTGATGGGCAGGGAGTAGAGCAGCTGGTCGGTCTTCTGCCGCCGCTCCTCGGCAATGGTGCGCATGGTCAGGATGGGCACAATTACCACGAAGACCAGGGAGCAGAAGCTGAGAACAAACTCAAAATTGCTGTAGGCTGACTGGATGTTGTAGATCAGCGCCCCCAGGCCCACGAAGACCAGCAGAAACGCGCCGAAGACGTAGGCCGTCAGGGAGTGGAAATAGGTTTTCAGCTCGTGCTTCAGTACCGCGATCATGTCTCGTCCGCCTCCTTGCTCTCATTGCCGCTCTCCCGGCTCTCAGCGCTCTCCGCATCCGCAGTGTCCTCCGGCGTCCGCTCGGTCAGCTCCAGGAAGATATCCTCCAGGCTGGCCTTCTTCAGATTCATCTCCAGCAGGGCCCTGCCGGCCCCGGCGAAGGCGAAGAACACAGAGCGGGAGACCTCATAGATATCGGCGTGGTCCGTCCAGAGGCGAACCGCCGCGCAGCCGGGATCCTTCTCCTCCACGGTCATGTCGGTGATGTGGGCCACCTGGGACAGGATGTCCTTGGCCTCCTCCACCCCCGCCTCGGCGGTGAGGGCGATCTCGCTGGGGGCCAGCAGCCGCTTCTCCAGGTCCTCCGGTTTGTCAAAGGCCACCAGCTTGCCGTGGGCGATAATCAGAATTTCGTCGCAGATGGTCTGAACCTCGGAGAGAATGTGGGAGCTGAAAATCACCGTGTGGGTCTGGCCCAGACTCTTGATCAGGTCCCGGATCTCCACAATCTGGAGGGGGTCCAGGCCCACTGTGGGCTCGTCCAGAATGATGACGCGGGGATTCCCCAGCAGGGCCTGGGCGATGCCCACCCGCTGCTTGTAGCCCTTAGACAGGGCGGAGATGCGGCGGTTTCGCACCTCTCCGATCCCCGTCTGCTCAATGACCGACGCGATCTGGTCTGTCAGCGCCTGCCCCCGGAGGCCCTTGGCCTCCCCCACGAAGCGCAGGTACTCCGCCGGGGTCTCGTTGACATACAGCGGGGGCTGCTCGGGCAGATAGCCGATCAGCTTCTTGGCCTCGTTGGGCTCCTCGAAGATGTCGTGGCCGTCGATGCGGACGTGGCCCTCCGTGGCCGAGAGGCACCCGGTCATGATGTTCATGGTGGTGGATTTTCCCGCGCCGTTGGGGCCCAGGAAGCCATAGACGTGTCCCTCGCCGATGGAGAAGGACAGGTCGCTGACGGCCAGGAAATCGCCGTAGTATTTTGTCAGGTGCTCCACTTCAATCATGGGCAATACCTCCTTTTCAGCGCCCATTGTATCCCAGCAAGCTGAATAGAAGCTGAAAAAGCGGTGAACAATCTTTGAACAATAGAGAAGAAGCGGGAAACGCCGGGACAAAGGCAAGTCCCATGCCGGTGTTGCCGCTGGGGGCTGGGGAGTGTTGGGAGAAGGCAGCTGGTGTGTTTGGGGCTGCGCAAAGGTGCTGCGGGGTACAAAAAAGGACCGGAAGCGACCTTTTACAGTCGTTTCCGGCCCGTTTGTTTGGGCTTTTATTGGGTTGTGATGTGTGCAAAATCTGCGGACAAACGCGGTGTTTTTAGAAAGACTTGCACACAGGGTATCAGCCCTTCACCATGGAGGCGATCTCGGCGGCGAAGTCGGACTGCTTCTTCTCGATGCCCTCGCCCTTCTCAAAGCGAACGGCGCCGCGGAGGGTGATCTTCACACCAGCGGCTTTGGCGCCGGCGTTCATATACTGCCCCACAGTCATGGTGTTGTCCTTCACGAACTCCTGCTGGAGCAGGCAGTTCTCGGAGTAGAACTTGTTCAGCTTGCCCATGACGATCTTCTCTTTGACCTGGGCGGGCTTGTTGGCCATCTTGGGGTCGTTGTCCATCTGGGCCAGCATGACCTTCTTCTCCTCGGCCAGCACGTCCTCAGTGACATCGCTCTTATCCAGGAAGCGGGGATTCAGGGCCGCAATCTGCATAGCCATGTCCTTGCCGATTTCCCGCACCGCGTCGGTGACCTCGCCCTCAACGGCCAGATTCACCAGCACGCCGATCTTGCCGCCGGCGTGGATATAGGGGACGGACACGCCCTCGGCGAAGCGGGCAAAGCGGCGGACCTGGATGTTCTCGCCGATGACCAGGACCAGCTCCTGGCGTTGCTCGGCCACGGTCAGGGCGGTGCCGTTGTACTTGTCGCTCATCAGGTTGTCCAGATCCACGGGGTTCTCCTTGGCCACGGTGTTGGCCACACCCTTGACGAAGTCCACGAACATCTGATTCTTGCCCACGAAGTCGGTCTCGGCGTTGACCTCGACCGCCACACCCACGCCGTCGATGACGGCGGCGTACGCCATGCCCTCGGCGGCGATGCGGCCGGCCTTCTTCACGGAAGCGGCCAGGCCCTTCTCGCGCAGCCACTCAATGGCCTTGTCCATGTCGCCGTCAGAGGCGGCCAGGGCCTTCTTGCAGTCCATCATGCCCACATTGGTCTTCTCGCGCAGGAGCTTTACATCTTGAGCGGTAAATGCCATAATTACATATCCTCCGTAATTGTTTTTAATAGTAAATCAGGAAAATGGGGCGGGACTTCTCCCCCGCCCCATCGGGTTGCTGTTTACTCGGCGGCCTCGGTCTCACCCTCGCCCTCGGCGGCGGGCTCCTCGGTCTGCTCGCCCTGACGGCCCTCGATGATGGCGTTGGCCATGATGGAGGAGATCAGGCGGATGGCGCGGATGGCGTCGTCGTTGCCGGGGATGGGGTAATCAA
>CANRHK010000238.1 GCA_947630395.1 uncultured Oscillospiraceae bacterium | reverse complement strand
GCCACGAACTTTTGGTAGACCGCGCCGATGAGTTCCGGCATAAAGTTGCCCGCCGTGCATACGCCGCCGACCGCGCCCACGCAGAGGCTGCAATAGAGCAGCGTGTCCTTGCCGCCGAACACCTTGAAGTCCACATCCCGATTCAGCCGCACGCACTCCTCGGTGAGGGTCATGTCGCCGGAGGTGTCCTTCATGCCCACGATGTTGTCTACCTCGTGGGCCAGCTTTGTGACAAATGCGGCGGTGAGGCCGTAGCCCACCCGTCCGGGGTTGTTGTAGATGAGCACCGGCGTGTCGGGGATAGCGTCAGCGATGGTCTTGAAGTGAAGGAACAGCTCCTCCTGGGTGGGCTTGAGGAACATGGGCTGGAGGATAGACACCGCTGCCGCGCCGTTGGCCACCGCCATTTTGGCCAGCCGGACGCATTTTCTGGTGTTGATGGCGCCGATGCCGAAGTACACCGGCACCCGGCCCGCCGCCTGCTCCACCGCGATTTTCAGCCCCCGCTCCATCTCGTCCTCCTCAATTTGGTAGAACTCGCCGTTGGAGCCGAAGAGCAGGATGCCTTGCAGGCCGCCGTCGATGATGTAGTCGATCTGTGCGCGGAAGTTGATCTCGTCAATCTTCTCCTCCGCGTCGATAGGGGTGATCATGGGGACCACAACGCCCTTGATAAATTCCGTGTTCATAGCACAGTCCTCTTTGTATCCGCTTATCTGCCGATCTGGATGCCGGTCAGATGCTCATAGTACTTGGCGATGGCGCTATGGTCGTCCTGGCCGCAGCCGTTGTTGTGCAGCCATTGGAGCACCTCCTGAACGGAGGCGGTCATGGGCACCGGCGCGCCAACGGAGTGGGCGCAGTCCAGGGCATTGTTCAAATCCTTGATGTGCAGGTCGATCTTGAAGCCGGGCTTGTCGTTGCCCGCAATCATCATGGGGGCCTTGGCATTCATCACCGTAGAGCCCGCCAGGCCGCCTTTGATGGCCTCGAACACCAGCTGGGGGTCCACCCCCGCCTTCTGGGCCAGGGTCATGGCCTCGGCCAGCGCCCGGATGTTGCAGGCCACGATGATCTGGTTGGCAAGCTTCGTGGTGTTGCCGGCGCCCACGTCGCCGCAGCGGACCACGGAGGAGCCCATGGCCTCCAGGACGGGCTTGTAGGCGTCAAAGACCTCCGGCTTGCCGCCCACCATGAAGGAGAGGGTGCCGTCGATGGCCTTGGGCTCGCCGCCGGAGACAGGGGCGTCCAGCATCTCAATGCCCTTTTCAGCGAGAACCGCAGCGATCTCCTTGCTGGCCACGGGGTTGATGGAGCTCATATCGATGAACACCGCGCCGGGTTTCATGTGGGCGGCCACGCCGTCCTGGCCCAGCATGACGGACTTCACCTGGGGACTGTTGGGGAGCATGGTGAGGACCAGGTCACAGGTCTCGCCGATCTCCGCGTTGGGGGCAGACTTGGCGCCGGCGGCCACCAGCTCAGGGGCGGCGCGGTTGGCGGCGCAGACGGTCAGGTCGTAGCCCGCCTTGAGAAGATTCTTTGCCATGGGCTTGCCCATGATGCCGAGACCGATAAATCCGATTTTCATAGTATGTACCTCCTCGTAATGTTAAGAAAGTTGCGCCCAGAAACGAAAGAACGCCATTGCCTCGTCCCGCTCGGGCAGACCGTTCTGCCGCAGGAGCGCCTCGTCCGGCGCGATATTGGGGCGATACCGCCCGGTGTAGAAGCGGCCCTTGATAAAGATTGACGCGCTCTCCGGGCAAAGCCTCACAGCCCCCAACCCGGGGCAGTGCTTTACCAGCTTTTCCATGCGCCGGGTCAGCGCGGCGGGCGGGGCGGCGTCAGCGGAATGGTGATAGAGCCCATAGCCCTCTATCCCGGACTCCCCCGGGGAGTAGCCGCACTGGGCCAAAAAGGCCTCCCGCGCCTGGGGCTCCAGCAGGCCGCCGGCCAGCAGCAGCCAGTCGCCGCCCGCGCCGTTTGACGGCTGCCGCGCCGTCAGAAGCGTGCCGCTCAGGAACTTGAAGCTCTGCCTGCCGCCCACCTGGGCCGGATAGTGCAGCGTCACCTCGCTGCCCGTCAGTCGCAGCGTCCCCGCCGCGGCGGAAAATCCGTGGCGGGAGAGCAGTGCGTTTTTGGCGCTGTGCAGCGGCAGCATCTGCAAATCTTGCAGCTGCTGGGCCGTCAGGCACTGGTCGCCCGCGTAAGCCACATCCCGCCACGGCGCACACAGGCCGTATACCACGCAGGCCCGGGCCATGGCGGAGTCATATGACTTCATCTTGCGGCGCAGCCGGAACAGGTAGTACGCGATATTGCCGATGCCCACCGCCATTCCCAGCGGCTGGCTGACAAGGATCAGCCCCACCGCGGCGGCATAGAGCGCCACATGCAGCGCGAACATCCACCGAATGCGGACGCGCTGACGCTCCAGCGCCTGGCGCGTCTCAGAAAAGGTCTCCATATCAGGCCTCCTCGTAGGCCTTCTCCATGGCCGCACGGCAGGCGGCGGCGTTTTCCGGGGTGGTATTCTCCAGCGTGGCGTAGATAAACGGCTTCTCCTTCTTAAGAAAGCGCATAATGGCGGTGTAGTCCATCTCCCCGGTGCCGGCGCCCACCGATTTCAGGCCGTAGCCCTCGCTGCTGCGGACGAAATCCTTCAGATGCACCATAGCGATATCCTTGCCCAGCAGCTCAATGGCCTCCTGGAACAGCTCCTCCCGGTGGTCCACGTTGTCCAGATCCAGCATATTCACCGGGTCGAACAGCACCTGCAGGTTGGGACTGCCGATCTCGTCCAGCACCTTTCGGCAGGGCTTGGGGCCCCAGACGGAGTGGCGGGCCACCGGCTCGATGGCTACGGTGACGCCGTACTGCTCCGCGCAGCGGATGACGGGCTTCAGGCGCTTGATGAACAGCGACAGCGTCTCATCGGTGCGGCATTCGGGGCAGAACTTATACTCCCGGTTGGGGGCGCCGGTCTCGGTGCCCACCATGCCGCAGCCCAGCAGGGAGGCGAAACGGATGTGGGCATAGTACTTCTCCGTGGCCTCCGCGATGTAGCCGTCGTCGGGGTTCAGCAGGTTCAGGTAGTTGCCCAGCAGGGCGATATCCAGGCCGTTTTTCTCGAAGATGCGCTTCAGGTAGTGGGCATAGCCCGGGGTCAGGGCGGAGGCCGTGCAGGGAATGTCCTTGAACAGCTTGCTCAGCGCCACATGGGCGCAGGTGTAGCCCTTGGCGCGGACCACCGGCAGCAGCTCCTCCAGAGGCAGTTTTTCCGCGTCGTGCAGGCGCAGACCCAATTGCAGCATAACAGTTCCTCCT
>CANRHK010000237.1 GCA_947630395.1 uncultured Oscillospiraceae bacterium | reverse complement strand
CGGGAAATAGGTCCCTGCAAAGAAGGGCTTTTGATCCGGGGTCATGAAGACGGTCAGCGGCCAGCCGCCCGCCCCGGCCAAGGCCTGGCAGACCGCCATATACACCGCGTCAATGTCCGGGCGCTCCTCCCTGTCCACCTTGATGCATACAAATTCTTCCAGCAGCGCCGCCGTCTCGTTGTCCTCGAAGGACTCGCGGGCCATCACGTGGCACCAGTGGCAGGTGGAGTAGCCGATACTGAGAAAGATCGGCTTGTCCTCCTCTCTCGCTTTTTGAAACGCCTCCCCGCACCAGGGATACCAGTCCACCGGATTGTCCTTGTGCTGCAATAAATAGGGCGATTTTTCAGCGCCCAGCCGGTTTGCCACCGTCACATCTTCCCTTCTCTTGTGGTTTCAGAACAGTCCCTTCTCTGGCATCCTTTTACGCCATAGGGCCCACTTGAGAATAGTGTTCGCAAAAAGGGGACGGCTATGCGGGCGTCAGCGCCGCGCTCCATGCAAATCCGGGGCGGCTGTCAGAAACCGCTTTTGATGGCCTTCTTCTGATACGCGTCAATCTCAAACGCCTCGGCGTACACCTTGCGGGCGTAGATGCCGTTCCCCCGCATCAGAGCGGCGTAGTGGGGCGGAAGCTCCCGCTCCACGGAGGCCAGGGCCGCGTAAAACTGCGCGTCCTTCACGATTCTGTGGCATAATAAAATGATTTGCTCCTCTATGGCATATCTTTTCAATGAGGCTTTGGACGGTCTGTCAAAACGGCAGCTACATCTACAAGCGGCGCCTCAGTTTTTTCAAGCGCCTGAGCAGCTTTTCGGGAATCCCCCCAAGCTCCCCCAACTCACATAACATATTGACCATTTCCGGCGGCATCTGGGCGAGTTCTCCATCCGTCATCAGCATCAACATCTCTGCCAGCTCTTGCAGCTGCTCTAAATCCGGCTCTCCATTCTCGTCCTCTCCCAACTGCTCCAGCAGACTATGCATGGCCTCATCCAGCTCCTCCAGATTGTCAGTTCTCTCAAGCCGGATACCGTTTTTTGAACAGATGTCCTTTAAGATGGCAAAACTGCGGTCATCACCACAGCGAATTGTCCGCGGCACGCTGCCGCTATGCAGGAGCTGCTCTGCGAACCCCTGCATGGTCTCCGCCGCATTCTCTCCATCCGTGACAACCGGCTGGTGTATCAACCCTGTGTTCAGTTCTATACAGACGAGAGCCAATGGAAAATACGGGGCCTCGTTCTCCTGTCCTTCTTCCTGGACTGCGGTTGGAAGCCTCATCGTCCCGCACTCCCAAATTCCACGCTTCTTTTTTCGCTTGAGCCTCGCCGCCATAAAATCATCCATAAAGGCCGGTGTCGGATAGGAAATTTCAGCTGAGGGAAGCGGTGTGTCGTTGACGGTCCAGCGTCCCTCCTCAAGGGAAAGCAAAGGAATCTTCTGGACACCGCTCCGCAGCGAATACAGGCCAATGTCCTCCTTACTGCTCTGCTGGAGCAGCTCCTTCAATCTGATTCCCGCGGAAAGCGCGTCAGAAATCCGCTGCTCATCGAGATCAGAATCATAGCGCCATGGATACCGCCCGGGCCGGTATTTGGTAAACTGCGGGAAGGCATTTTTTCCCCTGAGAGGGATCTGATGCGCCCTGGCATATTGCCGCACCTCATTTACCTCCGCGTCCAAAAGCATATCCTTGTTTTCAAACGAGCACTGGAGACAGTTTTGCGATGTCAGGACCTCGCCCATCATAATACTATCTGCATCCGCAAATCCCCCATCCAGCAATATGCGGTAACTCTGGTAACCTTCCTCCCCCACATACAGGCCAAGCGCAAGGTGCTGTCCTACCATCCCCATTACGCTGCAATAGCCGATCTCGCCGTCTGACAGTTTGACGGCAAAGAGCTCGTCATCGTAGAGCAGCTTCCACAACTTCGTCGCTTTATACTGAAACGCCAAATCATACATTCTCTCTGTTGCCATCGCCGTTTCCTCCTCTTGCCCTCTTTCTATTCAATTGATATGCAGCAGCCGCGTTTATGCCAATCCGCCTAGCATACCGGTTGTATGTATTGATTATACCATGCAGATGGTGCATTGTACAGTATCTTTCGTTTTGCTATATGGCTATATGGAATTTTCATTGATTACAGAAATACTGTGAACCACTCAGTTACCTAAAATTGCATGATGGGTATAGGCCCGAACAACAACAAGGGCAGAGATACTATAGAACCGCCTTTTTTGCAATATAATCTATTTGTTTATTTTTCGCGTATTCCCCGCAAAAGCAATTGAACTGTACGCAGTATGCAGAAAATACGAAAAAAATGTGGACAACTTCCTTGTGATGTGTCATAATATAAAATATTTTATCCATGTTCCCGCCGCTTGACTGATAGCCCCAGGGCACTGGGGCCGTTGGGGCCACATACGGTTTCATTATACCGGAGATCAGGAAGGTGAGCTTTCGTGTCGCAGGTCTGTTTCGGCTGTTTTAAGGAAAAAGCCCTGGCCGGTCCGTGCCCAAACTGCGGATTTGACGAGGGGGCGGACCGTGGAAAGTACCCGTTGGCGCTGCCCTACGGCTCCATTTTGGCGGGGCGCTACACCACCGGGCGGGTGCTGGGCCAGGGTGGCTTCGGCATTACCTACCTTGCCCAGGATTACCAGAGCCAGAAGCTGGTGGCCATCAAGGAGTTCTTCCCCGAGGCAATGGCCGCGCGGCTGGACGGGCGGACCGTATCGGCCTACACCGGTCAGCGCGGGGAGAGCTTCCAGTACGGCAAGGAGTGCTTCCTCCGGGAGGCCAAGACCCTGGCGGAGTTTAAGAGCGTGGAAAACATCGTCACCGTCCACAGCTACTTCGAGGAGAACGGCACCGCTTACTTTGTGATGGACTACCTGGAGGGCATAAGCTTCCAGCAGTATTTGAAGGAGCGGGGCGGCCGCATAGGGTGGCAGGACGCCGTCAACATCATGGTCCCGGTTATGCGGGCCCTGGATGCAGTCCACAGGAAGGAGCTTATACACCGGGACGTGACGCCGGACAACATTTTTATCACAAGCGGCGGCACGGTGAAGCTTTTGGACTTCGGCGCGGCCAGGTACAGTATTGGCGACAAGAGCCAGAGCCTGGACGTGGTGCTGAAGCACGGCTTCGCGCCCAGGGAGCAGTACACCCGCCACGGCAAGCAGAAGGCGTACACGGATGTCTACTCCGTGGCCGCTACGCTCTACTACGCCGTTACAGGGAGGATCCCGCCGGACTCCATCGACAGGAGCGACGAGGACTCCATCATCGCCCCCAGCGCCCTGGGCGTGGCTCTGCCCAGGTACATAGAGGACGCCATATACAAGGGCCTGGA
>CANRHK010000236.1 GCA_947630395.1 uncultured Oscillospiraceae bacterium | reverse complement strand
ACCGGTCTTAGCTGCCCAGGGGCAGGGCTGGGCTGCCAGTTTGCTGCCCGCAATGGCTCCGGACACTTGCCGGACCGCACTTATGAATACTTAACCGGAGAAACGAGCCGTGCCGCTGTTGGGTTCGGCTCGTTTCCTTATACCCGGTTTTACGCTTACGACTTCCGGACTAAACCGGACTCGCTCCCGTGTATGGGGCGAAGCGGCTGTTTGCGTATGTCCACAAGGGGCTCGCAGCAATCATCCCTCGGCGCGTCCCACGTAGTGGAGTGCCATGTACCCTTCGTGCGCCATGCCTACCTCGCGGGGGCCGTCGTAGGGGCGGCTATTATCCGCTCCTACGGGGGTACGTATACGGAAAACTATCCTATGCGGAGTGGAACGGAGCAACCGGCAGTCGGTCAACGTAAAAAACGTACAGCGCACCCAAAGCGAAGGTTTGCCGCTGCGCGGCAAACTGGGCGCCGCATAGAAATCTCCCGTACAACAGTCCTGGGGTAGCCGCTTCGCCCCATATACGGACGGCAGGCGGGTAGACAGGACAGACTGGCAAGACAGCGCAAAACAAATCAACACATTGGGGTACCCAGGGGGAACCCCCTGGGCGTGTTTTTGGTTACTTTTTGCACGAGCAAAAAGTAACCCAGGGTGTGGGGCCGGGGAGGCCCCACTTCCCTCATAAAGAATAAAGCTTCACAGCATAACAAGCCAGCAAAAAATCCCCCGCCTGCACAGGCGGAGGATTTTTTGACAAATCTGGTCTATGCCTCGTAAACAGAGACCTGTTTCCTGTCGCGGCCCAGCCGCTCGAAGCGGACGACGCCGTCGGCGGTGGCAAACAGCGTATCATCGCTGCCCTTGCCCACGTTGACGCCGGGGTGGATGTGGGTGCCGCGCTGGCGGACCAGGATGTTGCCGGCCAGGACGTGCTGGCCGTCGGCGCGCTTGGGCCCAAGGCGCTTGCTCTTGGAGTCGCGGCCATTCTTGGTGGAACCAACGCCCTTCTTATGGGCGAAGAACTGAAGACCGATGTGTAACATGTTCAAATGCCATCCTTTCTATAAGATGCTGCCGGGAAACGGGGCGGTTACTCCGCCTCCATCACTTCGATGTTGTCGGGATACTCGCTGTGCAGCTCACTGAGATACACCATCATGCCCGTCAGCAGATTCTGACAGGTTTCCTCTGCGGTGGGCCCCAAAGAGCCGGGCAGCCGGAGGGAGATAAGCGCGGCCTTCTCGTTGACCTTCACCGAAGCGCACAGACCCATGACGTCGTTGATGACGCACTCCGCCAGACGCACCGTGCTGGTGACGGCGGCGCAGACCAGATCCTCTCCGGCGTCCGCCTGGCCGCTGTGGCCCCTGGCGTCAAAGCCAATAATCCGGTTTCCCTCCATATGAAATGTGACGGTTGTCATACCTTAGGCGGTGATCTTCTTGATCTCAACCTTGGTGTAGGGCTGACGGTGGCCCTGACGCTTGCGGTAACCCTTCTTGGGGTTGTACTTGAAGATACGGATCTTCTTGCCCTTGCCGTTCTTCACGACCGTGGCCTCCACGGTGGCGCCGACCACGGTGGGGGTGCCGATGGTGGCGTTGTCGCCGTCCAGCACGGCCAGGACCTGGTCGAAGACCACCTGCTCGCCGGCCTCCACGTCCAGCTTCTCGATGAACAGGCTCTCGCCCTCGCTCACCTTGTACTGCTTACCGCCGGTAACAATGATTGCGTGCATTCCTTTTTTGCACCTCGCTTTCCTTTATTATGAGACACTTGACCGCGTCCCTTTACGGGCTCGCTCTCGTAGGCGGCGCCCGCCTGACGGCGGACGCACTTAGGCCTCTTCAAAGCGGCTTATCTAGTATACCAGCAGTTTTCCCGTTTGTCAACAGTTTTTGAAGAAAAAATGCCGAAATTGGCAATCCATCCCCTAAATATTCTTCTTAATGGCCTTCAGTGCGTTCTTCTCCAGGCGGCTCACCTGGGCCTGGGAGATGCCCACCTCGGCGGATACCTCCATCTGGGTCTTGCCCTCGTAGAACCGCAGGGCCAGGATGTGCTTCTCCCTCTCTCCCAGCCGGTCGATGGCGTCCTTGAGGGCGATCTGCTCCAGCCACTGCTCGTCGGAGTTCTTGTCGTCCTTCACCTGGTCCATGACGCACACCGTGTCGCCGCCGTCGGAGTACACCGGCTCATAGAGGCTCACCGGGTCCACAATGGCGTCCATGGCGAAGACCACGTCCTCCCGGGGGATCCCCAGCTCCGCGGCCAGCTGCTCCACCGTGGGCTCCCGCTGGCTCTGGGCCATCAGCTTCTCCCGGGCCTGCATCAACTTGTAGGCCGTATCCCGCATGCTGCGGCTAACCCGGATGGCGCTGTTGTCCCGCAGATATCGCCGGATTTCCCCCACAATCATGGGCACCCCATAGGTGGAAAACCGCACCGGCTGGCTGATATCGAAGTTGTCAATGGCCTTAATAAGCCCCACGCACCCCACCTGAAAGAGGTCGTCGGCGTTCTCCCCCCTGCCGGAAAACTTCTGGATCACCGAGAGCACCAGCCGGAGGTTGCCGCTGATGAGCTCCTCCCGGGCCTGCTTGTCGCCGGCCTTGGTCCGGCGCAGCAGCTCCATGGTCTCCTCATTTTTCAATACCTTCAGCTTGGAGGTGTTGACTCCGCAGATCTCGACTTTTCCCTGCACGCGCATCCCTCCCGGACGAAACTTACAAGGAAAGTTTGTCCCTGGGGGATACGGATTATACGGGAGGAAAAATGGAGGTTTTGTCGCCGCGAAAAGTCCCCCGCCCAATGCCTGGGCGGGGGGCTTTATCATGCGTTCTGTCTGTCAAACGCCACCGTCATAACCGGGGCATAATCCGTGTCGGCGGCGGCCGAACGATAGTCGTCCCCACCGCCGTCCCACAGGGGACTGTAGTCGTACCGGGCCAGAAAATCCATCCCAGCCTCGTCCGCCACCAGGACGGTCTGATAGGACCAGTTGGACACCGCCAGCCGGGTTCCATCCCAGGCCAGATCGACATTTTGCTCGCTGAATATGCCGCTGAGGATGTAGTCGTATCCATGGAACTGGAAACCAAAGTCCGGATCCACCCGCGTCCGCAGCACCGTCTCGCAGGCGCCGTCTTTCTCCCGCACCAGCACCAGCTCCCCGCTGTCCAGCACCGTCAGGATGAGGTCGTCCCTGTCGATGGTGGCGGCGATACTGCGACCCTCCATGTCCAGCAGATCCAGCTTCTGCCGCGCCCGGCCGGTGGTCGTGTCGATGACCGTCAGGGTCATCCGCCCGTCCTCCTGCCCATAGAGCAGCAGGCTCTCTCCGTTCCCGCCCGGGCGCATGTAGAGGGGCTCGGCGTCCGT
>CANRHK010000235.1 GCA_947630395.1 uncultured Oscillospiraceae bacterium | reverse complement strand
CCACGTAGCCCGCCTCGGTAAGGGTGGTGGCGTCGGCGATGGCGAAGGGCACCTGGAGCGTCCGGGCCAGGGTCTGGGCGATATAGGTCTTGCCGCTGCCGGTGGGGCCGATCATGAGGATGTTGCTCTTTTGCAGCTCCACCTCGTCCTCACCGCCGAAGTAGATGCGCTTGTAGTGGTTGTACACCGCCACGGACAGGGCCACCTTGGCGCTCTCCTGGCCGATGACATACTGGTCCAGAACTTCCTTGATCTCCCGGGGCGTGAGGAGCCGCTCCGGCATCTCCAGCGCCCCGCTGGGTCCCGGCCTGTCGTCCAGCATGCTCAGGCACAGCCGCACACAGTCGTCACAGATGCGGGCGTTGGGGCTCTGAAACATCTGACGCACTTCCGACTCCCGCTTGCCGCAGAAGGAGCAGCGCAGAGACTTCCTCGACTCGTCACTCATGGATATATTCCCTTCCTGAAATTATCTTGAATAGATGACCCTGTCAATGAGGCCGTACTCCTTGGCCTCCTCGGCGGTCATGAAGTTGTCCCGCTCACAGTCGGCGGTGACAGTCTCCACGCTCTTGCCGGTGTTGTCCGCCAGGATCTTGTTCAGACGGCGCTTGATGACCTCCAGGCGCTTGAGGTGGATGGCCATGTCGGTGACCTGTCCCTGGGTGCCGGCGGAGGGCTGGTGGATCATGATCTCCGCGTTGGGCAGGGCCAGGCGCTTGCCCTTGGCCCCGGCGCTGAGCAGGAACGCGCCCATGCTGGCGGCCAGGCCCACGCAGATGGTGGACACGTCGCACTTGACGTACTGCATGGTGTCATAGATGGCCATGCCCGCAGTGACAGAACCGCCGGGGCTGTTGATATACATCTGGATATCCTTGTCCGGGTCCTGGGCCTCCAGATAGAGGAGCTGGGCCACCATCAGGCTGGCGGTGACGTCCGTCACCTCCTCGCCCAAGAAGATGATGCGGTCATTGAGCAGGCGGGAGAAGATATCGTAGGAACGCTCTCCCCGGTTGGTCTGCTCCACTACATAGGGAACTAAGCTCATATTGCTGCCTCCTGAATTGATATGGAAGTCTCTCCCCCCGCCGGCGCCGCCGGCGGACACACCGCCACTAGGATAACCATATCCGGAAATTTTTAGACCGGGACGCGCTCTTTACTCGGCGCTCTCCTCCGGCTTAGGGGCCTCGACAGCCTCCTCGGCCGCCTCCGGCTCCTCGGCAGCGGGCGCCTCGGGCGCCACGGCTACGCCGTTCTCCGCCACCAGGGCGATGACTTTGTTTCGCAGCACCTGCTCGCGGACGATGCCGCTGTCCATGTACTGCTTGATCTGCTCGGCCTCCATACCGTAGCGGCCGGCCATGCTGGTGTACTCGGCCTCGACCTCCTCGTCGGTGACCTCCAGGTTCTCCGCCTTGATGATGGCGTCAATGGCCAGCTCCATGCGGACCTGCTCCAGGGCGGGGCCCATGGCCTGGGCCTTGAGGCCGTCCTCGTCGGTGCCCATCATCTGCATGTACTGCTCCTTGCTGATGCCCTGGGCGCGCATCTGGTTCTCCAGGTTCCGGACCATCTGCTCGGCCTGGGACTCCACCATGGCGTCGGGGATGTCGGCGGTGATACCCTCGGCCACCTTGCCCATCAGGGTGTCCTCAAAGGCGCGCTGGCCGGCCTCCTCCCGCTCGCTCACCAGCTTGGCGCGGACGTCCGTTTTCAGCTCGTCCAGGGTGTCGAACTCGGACACATCCTTGGCGAACTCGTCGTCCAGCTCGGGCAGCTCCTTGACCTTCACGGCGTTGACCTTCACGTGGAAGACCACGGCCTTGCCGGCCAGATTCTCGTGGTAGTTCTCGGGGAAGGTGATGTCGATATCCTTCTCCTCGCCGGCGGACATGCCCACCACCTGCTCCTCAAAGCCGGGGACAAAGCTGCCGCTGCCCAGGGTCAGGTCGAAGTTCTCACCCTTGCCGCCGTCAAAGGGCTCACCGTTCAGGAAGCCCTCGAAGTCGATGTTGGCAATATCACCGTTCTCCGCCGCCCGGTCCATATCCACCATGCGGCTGTTGCGCTCCTGCATCTCCTGGAGGCGGTGGTCCACATCCTCGCCGGTGACCACCACGGGAGCCTTGGGGGCCTCCAGGCCCTTGTACTGGCCCAGGGTGACCTCGGGGTACACGGCCACGGTGGCCTTGAAAGTGAAGCCCTCCGCGCCCACGCTCTCCAGCTCCACCTGGGGATAGCCCACCACCTGCAGGTCCTGCTCTTTCACGGCGGCCTCATAGGCGTCGGGCAGCGCCTCGTTGACAGCCTCCTCATAGAAGATGGAGGGGCCGTACATGCGCTCAATCATCTTGCGGGGCGCCTTGCCGCGGCGGAAGCCGGGCATATTGATCTGGCCGCGCTGCTTCCTGTAGGCCTTCTCCAAGGCGGCCTCGAAAACGTCGGCGCCCACCTCCACAGTCAGCGCGACCATGCTCTTTTCTAATTTCTCACAGCTTTTGACACTCATTATACTATTCCTCCGTTGATATCGGCCTTTCACAGTCAGCCAGCAAATTATTATAGCACAGGAGTATTGAAAATACCAGAGGTTTTTTCGTCAATCCAAGATTTTTTTCGGAACAAATTCCAGATAATCGGCGGAAACCAGGCGGTAGGTCACGCCCCCCACCGCGCCTTCAATGGCCCGGGCGTGGGTGGGGCCGTGGAGGTGGCCGTAGAAGCATTGCTCCACATGGTACTCCTCCAGCTTTCGCAGGATCTCCGGGCAGCGGTAGCCGGCGTAGAGGGGCGGGTAGTGGAGGAAAGCCAGGACGGGCCTGTCCCCCGCCGCCTTCAGGGATGTCTCCAGGCGCATCACCTCCCGGTTCAGCACCTTCTCATTGTGGCCCGACTGCTCCTCCTCGTAGAACCACCCCCGGGTGCCGCAGAGGGCGTAGTCCCCATAGAAATGGCAGTTGTTGTGGAGGATGTCGATGGTAGTGACGCCGTTGTCCTCCCAGAATTTCTTCATTTTGGCGGCGGTGCCCCACCAGTAGTCGTGGTTGCCCTTCACAATCAGCTTTTTCCCCGGAAGCCTGTCAATCCACTGAAAATCCGCCAGGCTCTCCGCCAGGTCGATGCCCCAGGAGATGTCCCCGCAGAGGACGGTGACGTCGTCCTCCCCCAGGCGGGAGAACGCCTCCTCCAGGCGGCGGACGTGGTCGGTCCAGCCGAAGACATGCATGGGCTTATTGACGGAGAGGCCCAGATGCAGATCGCCGATGGCATACAGGGACAGGGGAAACACCTCCTTCTAGGGGCCTCCGGCCCCTGATTGGTTCTTTTCTTTTCATTCGTTTCTGCACACCCCGGGGTACTTTTTGCTCGTGCAAAAAGTACCCAAAAACACGCTCAGGGGGGTCCCCCCTGAGAAC
>CANRHK010000234.1 GCA_947630395.1 uncultured Oscillospiraceae bacterium | reverse complement strand
CCCACGCTCATGAAGCCCGCGTGGCCCAGGCTCAGCTCGCCGGAGATGCCCACCACCAGGTTCAGGCTCACCGCCATGACGATGAAGCAGCAGATGGGCACCAGCCAGGAGGTCATGGCGTTGGAGAGCATCCCGCGCCCCTGGAGCACAGATACGATGACAAAGGCGACGGTCACGCCGATGTAGGTGGCGAAGTCCACCTTGGTAGTGGTCTTGACACGTTTCAACTTCTTCATACCGGCCACCTCACACTTTCTCGGGCACGTACTTGCCCAGCAGACCCGTGGGCCGCACCAGCAGCACCACAATCAGCACAGCAAAGACAATGGCGTTGGCCAGATTGGTGGAGATGTACGCCTTGGCCATAGCCTCAATGACGCCCAGTAGCAGCCCGCCCAGGAACGCCCCGGGGATGGAGCCGATGCCGCCGAAGACGGCGGCGGTGAAGGCCTTGATGCCGGGCATAGAGCCGGTGGTGGGGAGCAGGGTGGGGTAGGCAGAGCACAGCAGCACACCCGCGATGGCCGCCAGGGCTGAACCGATGGCGAAGGTCAGAGAGATGGTGCGGTTGACGTTGATGCCCATGAGCTGCGCCGCGCCCTTGTCCTCCGAGCAGGCCCGCATGGCCTTGCCCATCTTGGTGTGGTTGACAAAGGCGGTTAGGACGATCATGATGATTACACAGCTGACCATCGTGATGATGGCCTCACTGGTCAGGCCCAGGCCGGTTAGGCTCTCGGGCAGCTTAAAGGAGACCACGGAGGTAAAAATTTTGGGGGTAACGCCCCAAATGAGCTGGGCGGCGTTCTGGAGGAAGTAGCTGACGCCGATGGCGGTGATCAGCACTGCCAGGGAACCCGCCTGCCGCAGGGGCCGGTAGGCCAGGCCCTCGATAACCACGCCCAAAACGGTGCAGACCACCATGGACAGCAACACCGACACAATAGCGGGCAGGCCCAGGTAGGCCATGGAGCAGTAGCAGATATAGCCGCCCACCATGATCACGTCGCCGTGGGCGAAGTTCAGCATCTTGGCGATGCCGTAGACCATAGTATAGCCCAGGGCGATGATAGCGTAGACGCTGCCCAGGCTGACGCCGCTGAACAGATAGGAGAAGAATACCATACGGTCACCTCGCGTTCTTGTTTCTCTCTATGGCAGAGACCCGAAGGGCGGCGTTTAGCCGCTCTCTGCGTCTCCGCCATAGAAACGGGAGGGGCTGCCGGGGAGAGAGTCCTCCCCGGCAGCTCACTCCGGTTCGCTTGTGGGGTTGTGAAAAGGATCTTATCGATCAGGGCTTGGTGTAGACGCCGTCCTTGATGAGGAATGCCATGGGTAGCTTGGTGACCTCGCCGTTGGTACTCCAAGTCATGCCGGAGCCGGTCAGGCCGTCAAAGGAGAAGCTGTCGGAGGTAAAGGTGGCGATCAGAGCGTCGCAGATCTCCTCGTTGCTCATGTCGGAGGTGATGCCGGCGGCCTGAATGGCCTCGTAGATGGCGTACACGCAGTCATAGCCGTCCGCGGCGAACTGGTTGGGCAGCTGATCCAGGCGGTTCTGGTACTCGGTCACGAAGCTGACGGTGCGCTCGTCGGTGGCGGAGGCGGAGAAGGGGGACATGACCAGAACGCCCTCGGCCAGGGACTTGTCAAAGCCCTCCTGATCCAGGATGCCGTCCATGCCGTCCACGCCGATGAAGGTGGGGGCGTAGTTCATGCCCTTGGCTTGGTTCAGGATGACGGTGGCAGGCTGATAGTAGATGGGCAGATAGATCACATCGGCGCCGGCGTCCTTGGCGGCGGTGAGCTGGACGGAGAAGTCAGTCTGGGTGCCCTCGGTGAAGGTGCCCTCATAGACAATAGAGTCGCCCATCTCAGCCTTAAAGGCCTCATAGATACCGGTGGAGTAGGCGTCGTCGTTCCTATAGATGACGGCCACCTTGGCATCGGGGAAGTTCTCCTTGGTATACTCCGAGCCGGCCTTGCCCTGGTTGGGGTCGGTGAAGCACATCTGGAACATGTTGTCCTTGCCGGCAGTGACATCGGTGGAAGATGCGGAGGGGGTCAGGGCAAAGATGCGGTCAGTGTTGGCCTCAGAGGCCACGGAGATGCAGGGCTGCGTGGTGACAGCGCCCACCAGGATCTGCATACCCCAGTCCTTCAGGGTGTTGTAGGCGTTGACGGCGTTGTCGACCACGTTCACATCGTCCTGAGCCTGGAACTCGAACTGGATGTCGCCGCCCAGGGCGTTGATCTCGTCCACGGCGATCTGGGCGCCGGTCATGGCGGCCGTGCCGTACTGGGCCGCGTCGCCGGTCATGGGGCCGATGCCGCCCAGCTTGAAGGTGCCGCTGGCGGTGCCGGCGCCGCCGCCGTCATTGCCGCCATTGTTGCCGCTGTTCCCGCCGTTGTCGGAGGAACCGCCGTTGTTGCCGCCGCCGTTATTGGCGCCGCCGTTGTTGCCGCTGTTACCGCCGCCGCAGGCCACCAGGGCCAGGGTCATGCTCAGCACCAGAAGCAGTGCAAGAAACTTCTTCATCGTACATAACTCCTTTATTTTAATGCTTCCCCCTCCCCGTTTGAAGATGTCACGGGGGTGGGATCTCTGTACGGAGGACAGATCCCCGCACAAGCAGGTATATGATAAAACCGAATAACCCTCTTGTCAACTGGCAATCTATACACAATTGAATCCCCAAAATCCCGCTTCTTTTATCGCCATTTCACACAAAAATGGGGAGTAATGTCCGTGAACATGCTGAGATCCCCCGGCGTTTCCCCGGCAATCCGCCAAAACCATATATGAGAAATTCTCATGGATATCTCCCGGGCGGTCATGCGGGCGGAGAATATTGGAAAAATTTTTCCAAAAAATTTCCCGAAAGAAGGTTGACAAATGTAGAACAGTATGCTATTTTACAAGCGTAGAACAGCCCCGGCGGGCGAACCCGCCGGGGAGACGGGAGGAATTCCTATGGAAGCGAAGCATATCGCCCTCTCCTCCGGGGAATGGCGGATTATGGAGTGTTTGTGGGAGGAGAGCCCCAGGACACTGATGGAGATTGTCCGGGATGTCATGGCGGCCACGGACTGGAGCAAATCCACAGTGGTGACCATGGTGGGCCGCCTGGAGAGCAAGGGGGCCCTCACCTACGATGAGGGGCGGCCCCGGCGGTACTCCGCCGCCGTCACCCGGGAGCAGGCGGCGCTGCGGGAGACGGAGTCCCTCCTCAGCCGGGTATACCGGGGAAGCCTGGGGATGCTGGTGAACACCCTGGCCGACGGCCGGGGGCTGACGGAGGCGGACATCGAGGAGTTGTCGGCCGTGCTGGAGAAAGCGAGGCGGGAGAAGAAATGAAAGAGATGGTGCTGGGCGGCAGCGCGCTGATTCTGGCGCTCGCCGCGCTGCGGCGGATTTTGCGGGGGCGGCTGGACCCC
>CANRHK010000233.1 GCA_947630395.1 uncultured Oscillospiraceae bacterium | reverse complement strand
TTCATCTTTTCTCACCCTATGCTATTATACCACACTCTTCTCTACTTCGCTACTTTTTATTGGAGAATAGTATAACAGTGGAAAAGCAAACACCGGCTTTTTATCCACCCCTGGTAGAACCAGGTTTTTTTCATGCTAAAGCGACAATCAAAGCGCCGGACAGGTTGTAATCCCGTCCGGCGCTTTTTCTGTAGGTGTGAGTTTTCCATAACACAGCCGTGGAACCGGCACAGGCAGGCGCCCTGGCGTGTTTATATGGCCTCCGCATCCTCCAATCTCTGGTAGACCCGGGTGTATACCTGCACGCCCCACGCCTTCCCGCTGCGGATGTGGAAACGCACCCGTCCGACGGCGCTGCCCTTTCTCCGAAGCTGGAACCAGGTCTCGCCGCAGAAAACCATCTCCATCTTCCCGTTCTCGTTTTCGGCCAGCAGATTGCCGTCCTCCATGAATACACGCAGCACAACCGGATTTCCCTCGTGACAGATATACCGGCCCGTCAGCATTTCCGGCGCGGAAAAGGGTACGTCCTTCGGATACAGCCACCTGTGGTCCTTCTCCAGCGGCCGTCCCATGACCCAGTTATAGGCGGCCCAAATCAGATCGGAAACGTCACAGGACCCCTCGTTGCACAGCACAGCCATGCCGTAGTTTTCCCCCTTCAGGAGGCCGCCCTCGGAGGATACGCCGTGCAGGCCTCCGGAGTGCTCACAGATCACGTGCCCGTCCAATACGCGCTTATTCAGCCCCAGGCAGTAAAACGC
Organism: uncultured Oscillospiraceae bacterium; assembly: GCA_947630395.1. Classification (GTDB taxonomy): domain Bacteria; phylum Bacillota; class Clostridia; order Oscillospirales; family Oscillospiraceae; genus Pelethomonas. Next base: position 2,706 of record CANRHK010000233.1, on the reverse strand, counting down.
CTTCTCCTGCTCCGGGAACGCCGCGCCTATCATCAGCTCCACCGCCTCGGCTGGGATGGCCTGCACGCCGTCAATCATCCCGCCGTTGGACAGGCACTGATAGTACCGCGCCATGTCGTTTGCGGTGGATTTTACGCAGGCACAGGCGCGGAAGGGCGGCAAAATGGAAAAAATGTCGTCGGCCACCCATTCCCCGTTCTCTTTTTCAAACAGGGATGAGATATTGCCGTCACTGGCGATAGCTCTGGCCCTGCTCCCGTCGATATCCAAGGTAGATCGGGTCATCCCGATGGGGCCGAAGACGCGCTGATCCAGGAAGTCCTCCAGCGCCATACCGGCCGCCGCGTCGGCCACAGAGCAGAGCACGGCATAGCCCTCATTGGAATAGCTCATGTACTCCCCCGGCGCGCCCAGCGTGGGATAGGGGCAGTGGGCGATGTAGTCAATGATCTGCTCGATGGTATCCATCTGATTGGGCGCGGACGCCATGAGCTGCTTGGCCCACTCGCTCTCCCTCCCCGGCGTATTCATGGCGATGGACCACTCCAGGGGCTCCATGGGGGGAATGCCCGTGGTATGCATCGCCAGGGAGCGGACGGTGACAGCGTCGTCAGGATTTCCCGGCACATGGAAGCTTGGCACATATTTTGACACGGGGTCGTCCAGGGACATCTTGCCCTCCGCGGCCAGAATCGCGCAGGCCAGCGCGGCCATGGACTTGCCCATAGACGCAATTCCCATAATCGTATTTCCGTCGGGCCGAATGGTCATCTCCTTGTCCCGGTACCCATAGCCCTTTTCAAAGAGGGTTCCCTCCGGCCCCCGGATAGCGATGGCCACCCCCGCCAATTTTAGGTCCTCCACCTTTTTTTCCAGAAAAAGATCCAGCTCTGTTACATCTCTGTTTTGCATCGTATCCTATCCTTTCTCTCTGCCCACATTCTTTCCGGCTGTTACTTCAGATTTGTCCTGTACCGCGCGCTCCGCCCCGCGCCGGAAGCGGGAGCGCGCCGCGTCTGGTTGTCAGGGGCCGTCCGTGATCTCGGGGCGGAAGCCCTCCGTCTGCTCGATCCAGTCCAGCAGCTGGCGCCGCAGGACGTCCCGCTGGGGGAAATACGCCGGGTTGCCCGCCAGATTGCGGAGCTGGCAGGGGTCGGCGCGCAGATCGTAGAGAAAATCGTCGGCATACCTCTCCGCGCCGGGAGCGGAGCTGCCCTCCACCCCGGGGGCGTATACCGAGTACAGCCAGTCGGGGGTGCGGATGCACCGGCCCACCCGGCTTTCGGAGATCTGGGCGAACACCCGCTGGGGCCGGGCCGGGTCCCGCCCGCCGGCCACGTCCAGCAGGTTCTCGCCCATCATGGCGTCCCCCACATCAATGCCGGCCAGGGCCAGCACCGTCTTGGGCACGCTGCCGGTGCTCACCAGATCACGCACGTGCCTGCCGCCCCGGTACGGCCCTCCGGCGATCACCAGCGGCACCCGCAGGGCCGCGTCGTGGCAGGTGCGCTTGTAGTCGTCCCCGCCGCAGAGATGGGCGTCCCGGTTGCGGGTCTTGAAGTGGGAGCCGTGGTCGGAGAGAAAGATGATCACCGTGTCGTCATACAGCCCCTTTTCCTTCAGCTTGGCGATGATTTTCCCCAGATTCTCGTCCAGGCTGGCGCAGGCCCCCAGGTAGTCGGGGTACTCCTCCCGCCAGTCGCCGCCCTCCAGGGCGGCCAGATCCGGCGGCGGCTGAAAGTCCTTGAACCGCTCTCTGGAGCCTCTCGGCCCCTCGTAGTGCCGGTGGTCGTTCTGGTGGTGGGGCTCAATGTGGGACACGGTCATGAAGAAGGGCTTGCTCTCGTCCCGGACGTCGAAAAATTCCAGCGCCATGCCGGTGAGGCAGTCCACCCGGTAGCCGTCGAATTCCCGGCGGTTCCCGTCCTCGTCGAAGACGTGGCCCGCCAGAAGCCGGTGTAGCCGCCCCGGAGCTCCCGGGGCACTGGCTTGTCGAAGAAGTCCAGCCGCTGGTGGTACGCCGCGTCGCCGTCGCTGGCCAGGTGCCACTTGCCCACATAGGCGGTCTCGTAGCCCGCCTCGGAGAGATAGTCCGCCACTGTCTTCACGTCCGTGGGCAGCATAATATTGTTGCGGAAACAGCCGGTATCCGTGGCCCACCGCCCGGTTTGCAGCACCGCCCGGAAGGGGCCGCACACCGGCTGGGGGGTAAAGGCCCGGTCAAAGGCCACGCCCTCCGCCGCCAGGGCGTCCAGATGGGGGGTGATGTTCAGGGGCTGGCCGAAGCAGCCGCAGGTGTCCGCCCGCTGCTGGTCGGTAAAGTAGATGAGAATATTCGGCTTCACCGGCTGCCTCCTATCTCATACCAGCGGATCTCGTTGGCCGCCAGGGACAGGGGGAAGGACCCGCCCTCCCCGGTGTACACGGTGGTTTCCTGGGGCCGGTAGGTGTTGTTCACCACACAGTATTTGCCGCTTCCCGGGTAGGCGTGAACCTCGGTGTGCAGGTTGGCGCTGAACCAGCGGCGCAGTTCCTCCTCCCCGCGGGCGGCCCAGAGGATGGCGCGGTGGAGCAGGCGGGCGTTGGCAAAGCTGTAGGGCAGGCCGCCGATGTACACGCACCTACCCGCGCCGAACTCGTTCACCGCCAGCTGGACCTCCCTGTCCCGCTGGACGAGCACCTGGGTCCCGGGCAGGGCGTAGATAT
>CANRHK010000232.1 GCA_947630395.1 uncultured Oscillospiraceae bacterium | reverse complement strand
GCCTCCATCTTGAACTTGTCCATGGCCTCGCGGGCCTCGGGGACGTTGATGCGGTTGTTCTTCTTAGACATAATCCTTTTCTCCTTCTCCTATATTGCGGCGGGGCCCGGCGCGGCAGAGAAGGAGTGAGGAGCGGAATCCCGCGCCGGCCCTTTTCTGCAATGCACCGCGGCCACAGGCGTGACCTGTTGTCACTACCTCCGCCGCACCCCTATCATTTGCATTCCACTGCCGAATATGCCGGCGGCGGCGGCGGTAATTTCTTGCAGAAGCGGGGACGGAGATCATTAAAAAAACAAAAACTGACTGAAAAATTTTGCCCAAGATATTGACAAATCATACGCTTCGTGCTATCATTTGAGGGCTGACGGTTGCTGAGGCGGAACGAGCAGGAGCAAGCGGCCCCATGCGGGTGTAGCACAATGGTCAGGGCACCAGCCTTCCAAGCTGGGGATGCGAGTTCGATTCTCGTCACCCGCTCCAATATGCGCCAGTAGCTCAGTTGGATAGAGCAGCTGCCTTCTAAGCAGCAGGCCGGGGGTTCGAATCCCTTCTGGCGTACCATTGTTCTGGGCTTCAGTATATTGTATATCTGGTGGGTATAGCTCAGCTGGCAGAGCACCGGATTGTGGTTCCGGGTGTCGTGGGTTCGAGCCCCATTACCCACCCCAGAGAGAAAAGCGGGGGATTGGGAGCTAATCCCAATCCCTTGTTTTTCATATTGACCAGCAGATTATGGGGTGTAGCCAAGTGGTAAGGCACGGGACTTTGACTCCCGCATCCGCTGGTTCGAGTCCAGCCATCCCAGCCATTTGACTCAGTAGCTCAGGCGGCAGAGCAACTGCCTTTTAAGCAGTGGGTCCGGGGTTCGAATCCCCGCTGGGTCACCACGTCGGAGCAAATTCCGCTCGCTCCGTTTCCAGGCGGTCCCCTTTGGGGGCCGCCTGAAAACTGCGTATCGCTCCATTGCTCCTCCTTTCCCCACAAAATGCTTCGCATTTTGCGGGGGCCCCGCCGCGTGCGACACCGTGTTGAAGGTCAGCCATCTCAAAAGAAATCCCTGGAGCGAAATGCTCTGGGGACTTCCCTTTTCATCGCAAAATTTTTCTATGGATCCTATTGACAATATCGAATATCGCTATTATACTATGATTATCAATATCGATGTTCGATATTTTTCTTAAAGGAGGGATGCCCCATGGCGCGGGAGAAATTCCAGACTCTGACAGAGCAGATGTTTTACATCCTGCTGTGCCTCCAGCGGGAGTGCTGCGGCACGGATATCATGGAACGAGTACGGCGGATGACCGGGGAGCGGGTAATCATCGGGCCGGGGACCCTGTACAGCCTGCTGGAGAGCTTCTGCCAGGAGGGCTTCATCCGGGAGACCAAGTGCGAGGGCCGGCGGCGGAGCTACCTTATCACCCCCAAGGGACGGGAACGTCTGGACGGAGAGGTGGAGCGCCTGCGGCGGCAGGTGGAGGACTACACGAAATTCGGAGAGGAGGAGTTCGCATGATCAAGAAGAGGTTTCAGCTCAACCTGTACCAGTTCACAGACGGCGACGCCATGGCCCGGCACGTGGAGAAGATGCACGCCAGGGGCTGGCACCTGGAGCGGTTCACGAACCTGGGCTGGCACTACCGCCGGGGTGAGAAGGAGCGAGTCCACTACGCTGTCACCTACTTCCCCGCCGCCTCCGTGTACGACGCGGGACCCACGGAGGGACAGATGACCTACGCCGAGTACTGTGCGGCCGCCGGGTGGGAGTTTGTCAGCGCCTACGGCCCCATGCAGTTCTTCCGCAGCCGGGAGGAAAAGCCCATCCCCATCGAGACCGACGAGAGGGAGAAACTGCGCGCCATTCACAGATCTATGCTGAAGACCCACGTCCTCAGCTACGGCCTGCTGACCCTTGTCATGCTGCTGAACTTGGTGCCCCGGTGGGACAACTTTCGGGGTGACGCCCTGTCCATGGTCCGCGACGGTTCCGCAGTATGGCTCACAGGGCTGGTGCTGTTTCTGCTGCTCGTCTCGCTGGTGATGCTGGGGGACTACCTCCTGTGGTATCTCCGCTCCCGGTGGTCCGTGGCCCGGGGCGGGGCCTGCGCCAGGAGCCATTGGCGGTTCCACCTGGGTATCACCTATGGCGTGTTCATTGCGGCCATGGTGGGGCTGATCGGGTATTTCGCCTCTCTCACCGGCGGGTCCGGGGGCGCGGTGTGGGCCTCCGCCCTGCTCTTTGGAGGCGCGCTGGCCATGGTGGCCGCCTCCGTGGGCCTGCTGCAATTCCTCAAGCGCCGGGGCCTCGACCGCTCAGCTGTCCGGTGGGGCTATCTCGCGGGGGCGGTGGTGATCGCCCTGGCCTACTGCGGCGGGGCCACCTTGCTCCTGCCCCTCGTCACGGACGCCCACCGGGAGGACGGCCACGTGACGGAACCCTACACCTACCTGACCGTTGACGGGGATGAGCGGGAGACCACCCTGTATAAGGACCCGCTGCCCCTGACCCTGGAGGACCTGGGGGTGGCGGCGCCGCCGGAGGCCGTGCCCTACACCTGCCGGGCCGACCGGGACCGCTCCCCCCTGGCCTGGGGAGGGGCATACTGGCAAGGGGGCGCGGTGATACGTGCGGAACGGAAGCTGCCGCCGGAGCTGGAATACAGCATAACGGTGTTCCGCTGGCCCTGGCTGCGGGACTGGTGTCTGGATACGATGGCGGACTGGGATGAGGGCAAGGATTTTGGCTATGTCCCGGTAGACAGCGCCCCCTGGGGGGCGGAGCGGGTGTACCGGCGGGGCGAATTTGCGTATTTCCTGGTCTACCCGGACCGGGTTGTGACGCTGTGGGTGGAGGGGTTTGAGCTGACGGAGGAACAGATCGCCGTCATTGTGGAGAAGCTGACAAAATGAGAACAATGCGGCGGGAGCCGGGCCTGCGTCTCCCCGGACGGCAAAATCAGCTGTTAACTGCATGGGTACGGAAAGGCGGTGTCGTAAGCTGTGAGCACCAGAGACAGCGACCACATCAAAGTCACCGGCCACGTGGGCCGGTGGTACGTCATCGACCTTCTTCTTCTCGCCCAACTGCCTGCGCAGGTTCCGATTCTCTGCCTCCAGTTCCCGGATACGCTGCTGTTCCCGGTTGATCCGGCTGGCCTGTCCCATCTGGATGCCCGACGCCTTCAGCCAGCTGCGCAGCGTGTCGATGCAGATCCCCAGCTCCCTGGCTACCTCTGTGGGCTGACGCCCTTGCTCCGTTACCAGCCGCACCGCCCCTGCTTTGAACGCCTCATCGTACCGCGGCGGCGGTGTCCCCTTTTTGGCTTTCTTTTGTTCCATTTGTTTTTGCCCCTTTCCTTTCCAGTTTACGACTCCTTTTTCTGTCTGTCAATTCGGGTATGGGGGCACAGGTGATGGAAGTGGAGATGGAGGAGGAACTGGGCCGGGAGCGGTGCCAGCGGAGCAGCGCCCCGGAGGACAGCGCCAGGAACTACAGGAACGGCTACTCCCGGAAG
>CANRHK010000231.1 GCA_947630395.1 uncultured Oscillospiraceae bacterium | reverse complement strand
GCGTCGCCATGCCCGTGAAGCGTCTGTGCGCTCTCAGCGATGTTGAGCGCGTGGTCGCTGAGCCGCTCAAACTCCCCCACCACGGAGTAGTAGTGGTTCATGATCTCCACATGATCGGTGGCGGTGATATGGGCGGAAATCTGGATCAGATAGTTGCTGATCCGATCCGCCATGATATCCACATAGTCCTCGTATTCCGTAATCTGAACGAAGATCTTCTCATCGTACTTGAAAATCACATGAAACGCGCGGTCAATATTGCTCCTGGCCAGCTCGTACATCACCAGCAGCGCGTCATAGCAGCGGCCAAAGGCCAGGGCCGGCGTGCTGAAAAACACCGGGTTCAGAGCGTCCAGCAGCTCGTCGTGGGTGCCAATGGCCACCGGCTCGTCCTTTACCAGCCGGTAGCTCAGCTTCTCATAGAGGTTCAGTGCCGGGAACAGCACAATGGCGCAGGAGAGGTTGAAAATGGTGTTGGTGTTGGCGATGGCGCCGGAGTCTACCACGCTGTTCCAGAGGCCGTCCAGCAGCCCCAGCTGGTGGAGGATGGTCACCGCCGCCAGAATTGCCGCTGTCTTGCTTAAATTATAGATGATATTCACGATGCCCACCCGTTTGGCGTCCGGCTTGGCGCCGATGTTGCAGACAATGGCGGTGGTGACGCAGTCGCCCAGATAGATGCCCACCAGCACCGCGTAGATAGCGCTGAAGGTCAGCTGTCCGGAGGTGGAGAACGCCTGGAGGATACCGATGGAGGCGGAGGAGCTCTGGAGCACAAAGGCGATGCCCGCGCCGATAACATAGCCCAGCACCGGGCTCTGGCCCAGATAGGAAAAGAGCCGCTCGATGATGCCGGTCTCCGTCAGGGTGCTGACCGCGCCGGTCATATTCAGGAGCCCGGAGAAGAGGATGCCGAAGCCGATGATGATCTGGTCCACCTTGGCCGTCCCCTTGGGCTTCTTCCCCATCATCAAAACCACGCCGATGATAAGGGCCAGGGGCGCCAGGGTGGAGGGCTTGAAGAACTCCAGAAAGGAGGCGCCGGAGGCATCCACGTCCAGCAGGCGGATGATCTGACCGGTCACCGTGGTGCCCACGTTGGCGCCGACGACAATGCCCAGGGACTGGCGCAGAGAGATAACGCCCGCCCCCACCAGGCCGGAGGTGATGACGATGGTGGCGGTGGAGGACTGGATCACCGCCGTCATCCCCAGGCCCAGCAGGAACGCCTTTACCGAGGTGTTGGTCAGCTTCTCCAGCGCCTTCTTCAGGGATCCGGAGGAGCTCTCCTTCAGGCCGTCCCCCATCAGGCGCATGCCGTACAGGAACATGGCGAGGCCGCCCAGCAGGCTGATTAGATTAAATATGCTCATGGTGGTTGTCTCCTGTGGAACCCATTTTACTTCATTATATCTATATCATAAATTTTTACTGAAATCTACCCTTTTCCGCATTTTTGTCACTATGTCCAAAGGAAATATACATTTCGCCCACCTTTTCTCATACAATCAGTCAGGAGGCGATTTGATGAATTCCACAAGCCTGACGAGGACAGACGGCCCGGGGCCGGTGCGCTGCGCCGTCTATGCCCGGCTCAGCAAGGAGGACGAGGACCGGCGGCAGCGGGAGTCTGAGAGCATCCTGAACCAGAAGTCCATGCTCCTCCGATACGCCGCGGAGCGGGGCTGGGCGGTGTACGGCGTGTACTGCGACGAGGACTGCTCCGGCGCGGACAGCCTGCGCCCGGACTTCAACCGGATGCTGCGGGACGCCAGGGAGGGAAAATTCCAGGTTTTGCTCTGCAAGTCCCAATCCCGGTTCACCCGGGACATGGAGCTGGTGGAGCGGTACATCCACGGCCTGTTCCCCCTGTGGGGCATCCGGTTCATCGCCCTGGCGGACAACGCGGACACGGAGGTGCGGGGCAACAAGAAAGCCCGGCAGATCAACGGGCTGGTGAACGAGTGGTATCTGGAGGACCTGTCGGAGAACGTGCGGATGGTCTTCGACATGAAGCGGCGGGAGGGGAAGTATATCGGCGGCTTCCCCCTCTACGGCTACCGCAAGGACCCGGCGGACAGGAGCCGGCTGGTGGTGGACCCGGAGGCCGCCGCCGTGGTGCGGCAGATCTTCCGGTGGTCCCTGGCGGGCCTGGGGAAGCAGCGTATTGCCGCTCTGCTCAACGAGAGGGGCGTTCCCAACCCCACCCGGTACAAGGCGGAACGGGGGCTGGGGAGCAGCCCCCCGCCGGGGAGGGACGGGGAGCTTTGGAATCAGACCACCGTGTGGCGGATTCTCCGCAACGAGATGTATACCGGGGTCATGGTCCAGGGCCGCCGGAAAAAGGTGAGCTACAAGTCCAAGGTCATCATCGACGTGCCGGAGGAGCGGTGGTTCCGAGTGGAGGGCACCCACGAGGCCATCGTGGATCGGGAGACCTTTGACGCCGTTCAGGAGGGCCTCCGCCGCCGGGCCAGGGGTGGGGGCAGGTAGAACGGCGTATCTCATGGCCGGCGCTGTTGCAGCGCCGTGGGGCGCTGTACCGTCCACCAGGGCCGTGCGCAGGCGCGGAATATGTACTCCGTCCAGGGAGTCCGGGTCGCCGGAGCAGTGGAGATACTCCACCTCCTCCCCCCGCGCCTCCATGGCCTCGCCGACGCGGCGCATCATGGTGGACTTACCGCAGCCGGGTCCCCCCTTCAGCACCAGCAGATCGTAGTGGTTCTCCGGCTCACAGAAGCGCTCAAAGAGGCTCTGGAACCCCTGGCCGCTGTTGGCCCCCAGGAAAAAGTGGGTGGTATGTGTCATGGGCTTTCCTCCCGATTTGTTGGATTCTCTCCACAATATGCGCCGGAACGGCCCGATGACAGCGGCGTTTGGCGGGGACAGGGGCAAAAAACCTGTCCCCGCGGATAATTTTTCCAGGGCCCCGGCTTTCGACAAAATGCCGGCGGCGGGGGCCGTATAATGACAAGTAAGTATTCTGGATACACAAAGGAGACGAGCCATGGAGATGAACTACAGGGTGGAGAACCGGCAGCTCACCATTTCCCTGTCCGGTGAGCTGGACCACCACGCCGCCAAGGGGCTGATGGACTCCATCGACAACTGCATGGAGCAGAACCTGCCCACCCGGACGCTGCTGGATCTGGGGGGACTGACCTTTATGGACAGCTCCGGCATCGCGGTGGTGATGCGGGCCAAGCGGCGGATGGACGCCCTGGCCGGACACCTGGTGGTGGTCAACATCCCCCGCCAGGCCTCCCGGGTGCTGGAGACCGCCGGCCTGGACCGCTATGTGGACATGATGGTATAAGGAGGGAGAACATGAGGACAAAGAGCACCAACTACATAATTTTTGAATGTCTCAGCCGTAGCGCCAACGAGGCCTTCGCCAGGGGCGCCGTGGCCTGCTTCGCCGCCCAGCTGGACCCTACCCTGGAGGAGCTGGGGGACATCAAGACCGCTGTCAGCGAGGCCGTGACCAACGCCATCGTCCACGCCTACCCGGACAGCCTGGG
>CANRHK010000230.1 GCA_947630395.1 uncultured Oscillospiraceae bacterium | reverse complement strand
CCGTTTCTCCGTTTTGCAGGCTTTCCAGTAAAGACATGGGGAGTATTCCCACAAGGTCATAGGAAATGTCAATCTGGGCAATAAGTTTCGACTCTCCGGCATGGCGGCGTCTCCTTTCCGTTGATTGTACCGCAAGTATAACCGAAAGCCCCTGACAAAGCTATTACCAAGACCACCAAGGAATCCTGCGCAAACGAAGCATAAGCACCAAATAGAACAGATACCTTGGAAACGCAAAAGACCGACCAGGGCCTGCTCTGGCTTTAGCAGGCTCCAACCGGTCCAAGAAACTCTTTTCTCTTTGTCAGGTGCTTCCTCTTTTTTTAACGCTGGAGGGTTCGAGTCATGGATATTCCCCAAAACTCCCAAATACGAAGGATTTGCATCTCCGAATCGTTATTTTTATTTCACGCTCCCTGATTTTTCCAACAGTTAATTATTGTTCCAAATCATCTTGTGTTTTCCGCTCTAATACGCAAAAATCCCGCACCGAAGTGCGGGATTTTTGCCTGCATCTTTTTTGTCAATGCAACTTGGTGCGCGAGGCGGGACTTGAACCCGCACGTGCGTATTGCACACTAGAACCTGAATCTAGCGAGTCTGCCAATTCCACCACTCGCGCGTATTTTGCCGGCCGCACGATGAGAGAGTGGTGCGAGTGACGGGACTTGAACCCGTACGTCTGTTGACACACGCACCTCAAACGTGCCTGTCTACCAGTTCCAGCACACTCGCATTTCTGTGCTCAACGACAACCAGCAAAAGTTATTATAGCCACTGGCGACAGATTTGTCAACCATAAATTTTGCAGAAGCCCGACTTTTTTCTGTCCCTCCGCACTCCGCCTTGACGGGCGGGCCAAAATCATATATAGTGGTGAAAAACTCACAGGAGGCGGGGCAGTATGGAAAAGGTGGCCTTTATCACTGGTGGCAGCCGGGGTATCGGGCGGGCGGTGGCCCGGCGTCTCGCGGCGGAGGGCTACGCCGTGGGCATCGACTACCTCCAGGCGCGGGACCAGGCTCTGGCGCTGGAGGCGGAACTCCAAGCCCAGGGCTGCCAGGCCCTGGCGGTGCGGGCGGACGTGGCGGATCGGGCGGCGATTACCGCCGCCATCCGGCGGGTGGAGAACGCGTTTGGCCCCGTCACCGCCCTGGTGAACAACGCTGGCATCGCCGAGCAGCACCAGTTTCAGGATCTCACCGATGCCTTCTGGCGGCGGCTCTTCGCGGTGAATGTGGACGGGGCCTTTCACACCATCCAGGCGGTGCTGCCCCACATGATCCACGTCAAGGCTGGTGCCATTGTCAACGTCTCCTCCATCTGGGGCCAGCGGGGTGCCTCCTGCGAGGTAGCCTATTCCGCCACGAAAGCGGCCCTCATTGGCCTGACCCGCTCCCTTGCCATGGAGCTGGCTCCCTCCGGCATCCGGGTCAACTGCGTGGCCCCCGGGGTCATCCGCACGGACATGACGGAGGTGCTGGGGGAGGAGACGCTGGCGGATCTGGCAGAGCAGACGCCCCTGGGCCGTCTGGGCACGCCGGAGGACGTGGCCGTCTCCGTGGCCTTCCTCCTCCGGGAGGAGGCGGGCTTTGTGACCGGGCAGGTACTCACCGCCGACGGCGGGTTTATTGTATAGCAGTCGCCAGGGAGAGAAGAGAGACGGGCGGGTTTGCCACCCGCCCGCCTCTCTTGTTACGCGCGGAAGCGCGGAAGCGGGGTCAATGGATATCCTTCCTGCAGTACCTGCCGAAAGCCGCCGCGATACCGGCCAGGGCCAGGACCATGCCGGCGGCCACCGGGGCGGCGTCCAGCGCCCCATTGTCCACAATATCCGCGCCGTCGCAGTAGCCGAAGGGGGTGACGTACTTGAGAAACGCCGCGCTCTCGGTCATATTGGCGATCAGGTTCAGGAAGTACAGCATGGCGGCGAGGCCCAGGCCGATGCCCGTGCCACCCCGGCGCAGAAAGGCGGAGATGCCGAAGCAGATTCCCGCCAGCTCCAGCTGGAGCAGGAAATAGGCCAGGTGCAGCAGCAGAATCTCCCGGATCTCCTCCCCGATGGCCGCGATGGAGAGCAGGGAGGCGGCCAGGATGACGAGATTCATGGCCCCAATTTCCAGCAGCACCGCCGCCAGCTTTTCCGCCAGCACCCGCGTCCGGGATACCGGGTGGGTCAGCAGAAATTCCGCCGTCCCTGCGCCCTCCTCCCTTGACAGCGCCGTCACGCCCACCAGGGCGGCAAAGAACGCCCCGCCCAGCCCCAGCACGTTGCCGCACTCGATGGCGTAGAAGCCGGTGAAGGTGCCGAAATTCAGCCGGTCCATGCCGAAGGCGGCGGTGAAGCCGCCCAGGCCCGCGAAGAGCTCACCCGCAGCGTCCATCTCGCCCTTCATCTCCGGGAAGAAGAAGACGCAGACCACCAGCAGAAAGACGATAGCCCCGGTCCAGATCAGCAGGGCGTTTTTCCCCTGCCGCAGCTCGTGTCTGACAATGGTCATCCCTGTGCGCCTCCCTCCGCATAGTAGTGCAGGAAGATCTCATCCAGATCCGGATCGGAGATAGAGAGGTCCCGGACGTCCCCCGCCGCCAGGGCGGAGAGCAGCGGGGCCATCTCGCCGCTGTATAGGAAGCTGGCCTCCTCCGCTGTCACCCGAAGGTCCCGCACGCCTTCCAGGGCGTCCAGCGGGGCGCGGCCCCGGAGGGCGATGCGCTTGGCGCCGGTGCGGGACAGCTCCTCCACGCTGCCGCAGGCCACCACACGCCCAGAGCGGAGGATAGCCGCCCGGGTGCAGTTGTGCTGGACCTCCGGGAGGATGTGGCTGGAGAGAAACACCGTGGTCCCGGCCCGGTTCCGCTCCCGGAGAATATCGAAGAACTCCCGCTGCATCAGGGGGTCCAGGCCGCTGGTGGGCTCGTCCAGGATCAGCAGCTCGGGGTCGTGCTGCAGGGCGCAGACAATGGCGGCCTTCTTCCGGTTGCCCAGGGACAGCTCCTCCACCTTCCGGGAGGCATCCAGCTGGAGCCGATCGCACAGCTCCCCCGCTGTTTTCCGACAGTCCTTCCTCCGCAGATCGGCGGACAGCCGCAGCACGTCCCGCACCCGCATACCGGGCCAGAACGCGGCCTCGGAGGGCAGATACCCCGTCCGGGCGAGAAGTTTCTCCCTGTCCCGCCGGATATCCAGCCCCAGGACCCTGGCCTCCCCGGCGGTGGGGCCGATCAGCCCCAGGAGGGTGCGGATGGTGGTGGACTTTCCCGCCCCGTTGGGGCCGATGAAGCCGAAGAACGCGCCCTGCTCCACCGTCAGGCTCACGTCCTCCACGCCCCGGATTTTGCCGTAGTATTTGGTCAGGTGCTTGCTTTCAATGGCGTCCATGGCTTTCTTCCTCCTTTCGCAGATAGATACTCTTCCAGAAGGCCATCAGCGCCGTGAAGTCCCGCTCCATCTGCGCTATGTCCACATCCCCACGCTGGACCATCTCCCACAGATAGCCCTCGGAGGCCCAGTACATCTCCCGGTAC
>CANRHK010000229.1 GCA_947630395.1 uncultured Oscillospiraceae bacterium | reverse complement strand
GGCGGTCCGTGCCAGACTGGTCCGGGAGAACCGGTTTTTCACACCGGAGCAGCTCACCGAGGTGTACCGCAGCATCTGTGAGACACTGGACAGCGAGTATCCCCTCACAGGTGCCCGGCGGGCCCTGCTGGAGAGCGCGGCGGCGCAGATCGAAAACGTGGTGCCAGACCTGGAGCAGCGAGTGGCCCAATCCAACCGGGAGGAACTGGACCTGGGAGATGAGATGCAGGCGCAGGCGTTTGGGATGTAAAACGGGAAAGAGAGAGCATGGAAACCTATTGCGGAGATGCCCTGGCGGTACTGCGTACCATGGGAGCGGACAGCATCCACACCTGTGTGACATCCCCGCCTTACTACCACCTGCGGGACTATGGCATCCCGGGACAGATCGGGATGGAGAGTACACCGGAGGAGTACATCGCAAGACTCACCGAGGTCTTCCGGGAGGTGTGGCGTGTTCTCCGTCCGGATGGGACACTGTGGATCAACATCGGCGACAGCTACGCCGGCGGGAACTGCAGATACCGTATGCCAGCCGGTCTGAAGCCCAAGGACTTGATGGGGATTCCCTGGCTGCTGGCGTTCGCTCTGCGTCCGGAGGGGTGGTATCTGCGGCAGGATATCATTTGGAACAAACCCAACTGTATGCCGGAGAGTGTCAGGGACAGGTGTACCAAGAGCCATGAATACATCTTTCTCCTGTCCAAGTCCCCCCAATACTACTTTGACGTGGATGCGATCCGTGAGCCGTACCAGACGATGGAGCGCAAGGGCCAGCGAAGGAACTATCAGCCGGGGATGGCCAGCAGCTACAGCATCCCACACGGTCACGCTGTGCAGCACGGAAACTTCGCGGGCCTGCCGCTAAACCCGAAAGGGAAAAATAAGCGGGATGTGTGGACAGTGAGCACCGGCGGGTTCAAGGGGGCCCATTTTGCGGTGTATCCGGAGCAGCTGATAGAACCGTGTATCCTGGCAGGGTGCCCGGAGGACGGGACAGTCCTGGACCCATTCATGGGGAGCGGGACCACCGGGGCAGCGGCGAAGCGGCTCCGCAGGGACTTTGTCGGGATCGAACTCAACCCGGAGTACTGCGAGATGGCGCGTGAACGTATCGCGGCCACCGAGGTGGCGTATGAACAGACGAGCATTGACCTGGAGCAGACGGCGGTCTGCGATCCGGGTTAACAGCACAAAGCAATCAACGAGAAGAGGGGCCGTGTTCCGGAAAGGGGCACGGCCCCTTTTTCGTTTCCGGGACAGGGCGCCGGGAAGGAGAGAACATGAGCAAATACTTTATGGGACAGACGCCGCTGGCGGAGCTGGAGCGGGAGATGATGGAGCCCCGGCGAGGGGCGGGGCCGCCGGTTTTACGCGGGGCTGTGTGCTGCCTGCAGCTCCGGATGGAGGATGAGATGTGCCGCCGCTGCCGGGAGGCCCAGTGCCGGGACAACACCTACCGCCGATGTCCGGCGGAGCCCAGGCGGACAGAGACGCTGCCGTACCGCGAGCTGGCGCGGCGCTGCTTCCAGGGGGCGGTGCCCCCGGCCCTGTGGGAGCGGATTGCCGCCGAGGCGGACCGGCTGCCGGCATTCACCTACGCCCCCGGCCAGAAGATACGCCTGACCCAGGCGCTGCGTCTGGCGGGCTATCCGGGCGGAGAGGGGCTCAGTCCCCAGGCCCTGGCGGCGCTGTATCTGCTGGCAGCCAGCGATACGCTGTGGCAGAGGGCGGAGGTAACGCTGGCAGGCGGAGAGCTGACCGTCCGGCCCATCCGTCAGAAGGAGCTGGGGCTCCAGGAGGAGGTGCTGTACCGGATGGCACGTGGCCTTCAGCGCGGGACCGCCGCGGTGTCCCTCCATGATCTGGCGAACGAGCAGCTGGTGAGCGCGGAGACGCTGCGCCTGGTGGTCAACGGCATCCTGGCGGCCCGGTATGGACGGCGGATCATGGGCGCGACGTTCAGAGATATATCGCCAGACTGAGTGAGCCGCTGCCGGAGGAGCAAGGGTTTTCCCAATCTTTCCAGTAGACTCTTCACACAAAGTGTGGTATGTGTTTGAACTGCAAAAGACAAAATCAGAGGAGATGATGCGATGTGCGTGTAAATGTCAGAGAAACAAGAATGCAGAAGGCGGAACTGTTTGGGAAACCAGTGCTGTATACCGACTGGCTTATAGACCGGGACAGCGTTCCCAAAGGCTGGTATTGTTATGACCTGTGCGGCGGGTATCGAGAACCCAGCGTTCCCAAAACGCTGGAGGATGAAGCGGTGATGGACTATACCGGGACTGTACTCTCACCTGTGCCGCTGAAGAATCCGGAAACCAGCGCACGGCAGCTGCGGGGACAGTTCGTGCTCCATGCGGAGTGGATGACGCTGGAGCAGTTCTGCCGGGAGAACCGGCTGGAGTACCCCGTGGACACAAGAAAATATATCCCGCGCCCCGCTTCACCCGAAGAAGCGGGGCTTTTCTATGCGCTGCCTTCGGAGGAGGATGCGGAACTGGGCACGGTGGGCCATGTGCGGCTGGACTTCGGGAGCAGCGGGACGGGGTTCCATACCACCTGGTGGCCCAGGGGCCCGGAGGAGCTGAACACGCCGGAATTCCGGAGTGAGCTGGACGAAGTGGTGAACGAGCTGCGGGAGAGCGTACTCAAGGACCGCGGTTCTATGCGCCGGTACTGTTACGGCCACGGCGGTGAGATTGAGGGCGGCTGGCGGCCAAACTACGGCTACATCGTGGAGACAGAGCATTACCGCTACTGCCTGCGGTGCAACCCCGGCGAGGGGGACTACGACGGGTATCTCACCGTCTTCGACAAGCGGGTGCAGGAGATGCACCAGGCCCAGGAGACTGGTGAAGCGATGACAATGGGAGGGATGACATGATGCAATCAGTACCGAGAGAATGGCTGGCGTTTCTGCGGGAGCAGTTTCCGGTGGGTAGCCGGATCAAATTGCGGGAGATGCGGGATGACCCACAGCCGCTGGCGCCGGGGAGCACGGGGACTCTGGAGGCCATCGACGACATAGGGACCTTCCACGTCCGTTGGGACAATGGCCGGGCCCTGGGGGTCGTGCTGGGGCAGGACAGCTTCACGGTGCTGCCGCCGGAACCCACCACGCTGAAGCTGTATATGCCGCTCACCGCCGACCTGTATGAGCGCAACGACTGGGGCGATTTGGAGGATGATCCCATAGAGCTGAACGGCAGGGACCTGCGAGGCTATGCGGACCGGATCGCCGGTGCCCTGCTGCGAAACCGGATGCCGGAGGAGAGCGAACGTGGCCTGATGCACTGGTACGGGAGGGAGGACAGTGTGGAGAAAAAGGTCCGGTCTGCGGTTTTCGCCGTAGAGGAGCGGGACGGCCGGCTCTGGGGCGTGGCGGAGTGCCGCGTCGTGGGAACGCTCACACAGAAGGAACTGGCAGGCTTGAAGGAGTACCTCTCCGGCCAGGCGTCAGACGGTAATGCAGGGCTGCGGTTAATGTAAAGTAAAAGCGAGGAAGGGCTGAATACTTGGCTCTTTCCTGCAAATC
>CANRHK010000228.1 GCA_947630395.1 uncultured Oscillospiraceae bacterium | reverse complement strand
CCCACATCCAGGGCCCCGACTTCCCCACCAGGGGCATCATCATGGGCCGGGCGGGCATCCGCGCGGCCTACGCCACCGGCCGGGGCAAGGTGGTGGTCCGGGCCCGCACCAACTTCGAGGACTTCGGCAAGGACCGAATCCGCATCATCGTCACCGAGCTGCCCTACCAGGTCAACAAGCGCCAGCTGATCAAGAACATCTCCGACCAGGTGAAGGACAAGAAGCTGGAGGGCATCTCCGACCTCCGGGACGAGACGGACCGCAACGGCATGCGCATCGTCATTGAGCTGAAGAAGGATGCCAACCCCCAGGTGGTGTTAAACCGCCTCTTCGCCCAGACGGCCCTGCAAACCAACTTCTCCATCATCATGCTGGCCCTGGTGGACAACCAGAAGCAGCCCAAGATCCTCTCCCTCCGCCACATCCTGGACGAGTACATCGCTTACCAGGAGCAGATCATCATCCGCCGCACCCGCTACGACCTGAAAAAGGCCCAGGAGCGGGCCCACCTGTTGGAGGGCCTTCTCATTGCCCAGGACAACATCGACGAGGTCATCCACATCATCCGCACCAGCTATGATAACGCCAAGCAGCGCCTCATGGAGCGCTTCGGCCTGGACGACGTTCAGGCCCAGGCCATCTGCGACATGCGCCTGATCTCCCTCCAGGGCCTGAACCGGGAGAAGCTGGAGGCGGAGTACAAGGAGCTGGAGGAGAAGATCGCCTACTACAACCAGCTCCTGGCCAGCGAGACCATGCTCCGCAGCGTCCTGAAAGATGAACTGATCGCCATCCGCGACAAGTACGGTGATGACCGGATCACGGAGATCCAGGACGTGGAGGATGAGATTGACATTGAGGATCTGATCGCGGAGGAGCAGTCGGTCTTCACCATGACCGCCGGCGGTTACATCAAGCGCACCAGCGCCAAGGAGTACGCCGCCCAGGGCAAGGGAGGCATGGGCCGCAAGGGCATGACCACCAAGGAGGAGGACTACGTCACCACGGTGTTTACCGCCTCCACCCACGACTATATCCTGTTCTTCACGGATAAGGGCCGTGTGTTCCGTAAAAAGGGCTACCAGATCCCCGAGGCCGGCCGGGCCGCCAAGGGCACCAACATTGTGAACGTCCTCCAGGTGGAGCCGGGGGAGCGGATCAACGTCATGCTCCACACCCGGGATATCACCACCGAGGGCGATCGGTATCTTACCATGTTCACCCGTAACGGCACGGTAAAGCGCATGGATGCCTCTCTGCTGAAGAACCTTCGGAACAACGGCCTCCGGGTGATCCTTCTGGACGAGGGCGACCAGCTCATCTCCGTGAAGGAGACTGACGGTGACAACCATCTGCTGATTGCCACCAA
Organism: uncultured Oscillospiraceae bacterium; assembly: GCA_947630395.1. Classification (GTDB taxonomy): domain Bacteria; phylum Bacillota; class Clostridia; order Oscillospirales; family Oscillospiraceae; genus Pelethomonas. The sequence goes on along the minus strand of CANRHK010000228.1, from coordinate 2,276 downwards.
CGACGGCATGGCGGTGTGCTTCCACGAGTCCTGTCTGCGGCCCATGGGCCGGCAGGCCATCGGCGTCCGGGGCATCCGCCTCCGGGAGGGGGACTACGTTGTAGGCGCCGCCCGGATGGACGCGGGCAAGACGGTGCTGTCCATCACCGAAAACGGTTACGGCAAGCGCACCCCCGTGGAGGAGTATTCTGTCCACAACCGGGGCGGTCTGGGCATCAAGAACTACATGATCACCCAGAAGACCGGCAGCGTGGTAGGCGTAAAGGTCGTAGACGGCAGAGAGGATTTGATGCTGGTCACCGAGAAGGGCGTCATGCTGCGCACCGACGTAGGCGGCATCAAGATCTGCTCCCGGGCCACCCAGGGCGTCATTGTCATGCGCTTTAAGGAGGAGTCCGACCGGGTGATTGCCATCTCCCTGGCGGAGAAGGAGGAGGAGAACGCCGCGCAGACCGAGGAACCGGCGGAAATTGCGGAAACCGCCCAGGAGACGCCTGACGAGGAGTAAGCGCCCATGAAAACAGTCACACTCTACACCGACGGGGCCTGTTCCGGCAATCCGGGTCCCGGCGGTTGGGGCGCCATATTGATGTACGGTGCCCATAAGAAGGAGCTCTCCGGCGGGGAGCGCGGTACCACCAACAACCGCATGGAGCTGACCGCCGTCATCAAGGGCCTGGAGGCCCTGAACGAGCCCTGCACTGTGGACCTCTGGTCCGACAGCAAATACGTTATCGACGCCCTGGACAAGGGCTGGGCCAGGAGTTGGAAGGCCCGGGGCTGGGTGAAGGGGGACAAGAAGCCGGCATTGAACCCGGATCTGTGGGAGCGGCTGCTCCAGCTCTGCGATACCCACACCGTCCGTCTCCACTGGGTCAAGGGCCATGCGGAAAACCCATATAACAATAGGTGCGACGAACTGGCGGTTTCGGAGTGGCAGAAATTAAAGAGCAGCTGATTTCCCCGGAAATTTTTGAACGTTCATAAATTGTTTACAGCAAAGACATGATTTCTTCTTAAACTTCGGATAGTATATGAGCCAGCAAAGGGTAATACCCAATGCGATTTCTCCCTCCTAAAACACACACAACACACCCAAAAGACCCCACCGAAAGGTGGGGTCTTTTGGGTTGCGGGGCATTTGGCCCCGCGGCCTGGCTTTTTCCCCTGCCGGGGAAACGGGGGATGTGGGGCTGGAAGCCCCACGCCCTGGTTACTTTTCCCTCGTGGGAAAAGTAACCAAAAGCACGCTCAAGGGTTTCACCCTTGAGAATCCTAACGTTTTGATTTGTTTTGCGCTGTCTTGCTAGTCTGTCCGGCCTACCCGATTGCCGTCCGTATATGAGGCGAAGCGTCTATTTCAGGTCTGTTGTACGGACATATCTATGCGGCGCCCAGTCCGCTTCGCGGACCTTCGCATTGGGTTCGCTGTACGTCCGTTCAGAAGCAGGTCACCCCTCGCGGAGTGGAACGGAGCGACAGGAGGCAGTTAGAATAGTCAAAAACAACCAGCGCACCCAATCCACCCCGCCCCAGCGCATCCATCTGTGCAAGGACATATTAGGGTAGACGCTTCGCCTCATACACGGGACCCGGCCCGGTTTAGACAAAACCAACCACAGGACGAGCGCAAAAAAATCAAAATATGGGGGTATCAAAAGGGGCGAAGCCCCTTTGCGGTTTTTCCGGCCACTTTTTGGCGGCAAAAAGTGGCCCCAGGGTAAGAAGCAGGGAAGGAAAAGAAAAAAGTAGGGAGGGGCTGGAAGCCCCCGCCGCCAATTTTCATCAAAACTCCCCCCTTGACACTGAAACCAAACTATGCTAAACTGCCTGCATAAAGGCAGTGAAGAGGAAAATTACCCGCAGGGAAGATAGCAGAGAGGGGACGGAGAGTGCGAGTCCCCATGGACCCGGCGGGGAAGGCGCCTTGAAGCCGTGGGGAGGAAATGCCCCGCCGGTCCCCGCCGTTACCGGGCAAGAGTGCGCGGCAGCCAGCCGCGAATTCAGGTGGAACCACGGACAGAAACTGTTCGCCCTGAGCCGAAAACCGGCTTAGGGCGTTTTGCATGCCCTGGGCCAAATCAGAAAAGGAGTGCATCCCAATGAAGAACAAAGAAAAGAGCATGGACAAGATTGTGGCCCTCTGCAAGGGCCGTGGCTTTATCTTCCCCGGCAGCGAGATCTACGGCGGCCTGGCCAACACCTGGGACTACGGTCCCCTGGGCGTGGAGCTGAAGAACAATGTGAAGAAAGCCTGGTGGAAGAAGTTCGTCCAG
>CANRHK010000227.1 GCA_947630395.1 uncultured Oscillospiraceae bacterium | reverse complement strand
GGGGCGTTGGCCAGCAGAGTCTCCATGTGGGCGTCGTCGATGGACACCAGGTACACGGTCTTGGAGTTGGCCAGCTCGGTGATGGCGGGGGTGGGGGCGCCGGCGGTCTGGACGGCCACGTCGATCTTGCCGTCCTTCAGGCTCTCGGCGGAGGCGCCGAAGGACTGGTACACGGGGGTGATGTCGTCCAGGGTCATGCCATAGGCGGCCAGAATGTCCACGGTGTTGTCCTCAACGGACTTGATGCTGGGGTCGCAGGTGACCAGCTGGACGGTCTCGGCGTACAGGGCGCCCAGGGCCACGAAGCTGGTGACCGCGCCGGTCTCGGCGTAGGTGTTGGTGCCGTTGTAGGCGTAGCCCAGCACGTCGGACTGGACGGTGGCCAGGTCATACAGGCCGGTGTCGATGCCGGTGATGTTGGCGGCGGAACCGCCGGTCTCGTTGACGGTGATCTTGATGCCGGTGTTCTGCCCCAGGTAGGTGGCCAGCACGCCGCTGTAGGCGTAGTAGGTGCCCTGGGAGCCGCCAGTGCCGATGGACAGGTCGGCGGTCACGTTGGTGGCGTCGCTGCCGCTGCCGCCAGCGTTGGCACCGCCGCTGTTCCCGCCATTGTTGCCGGAACCGCCGTTGTCGGAGGTGCCGCCGTTGTTGGCGGTACCGGGGGCATTGTTGCCGCCGTTGTTGCCGCCGCCGCAGGCGGCCAGGGTCAGGACCATGACCAGCGTCAGGGCCAGTGCAAGAAACTTCTTCATAAGAGTTCTCCTTTTCGTCAGTTTCATGTGAATCGCGGCCGGGGGAGCTCCCCCAACCATGGGCCTATTATACAGGAGCCAAATTGATTTTGCAAGTTTAACTTATCGATTTTTCATTTTCAAGTTGACGGTATTTGTGAGGCTGCAGAGGGAAATTTCGGCGCTTTCCACAAAAATGCGGAAAATCGCTAAAAATGGGAGGTGAGGAAAATTAATTTTAAATATCACCTCCTTAAAGATGGCACTCTGAAATTTAATTATGCAGGATTAAATTTCAATACTTGCGAAAATGAAAAAGCGCCTGCAAAAAGGCGGGCCGCCCCATAGCGGCCCGCCTCTCCAATGGTCTGGAAATATATGGAATTACTCCTCCGACCAGCGGAAGCTCCGCTCCACGGCCCTGTGCCAGCCCAGGAGCTTTTGATCCCGCGCCTCCGGCGTGATGGCGGGGGTAAAGGTGCGATCGATTGCCCAGTTGCGCCGGATCTCCTCCTGGCCGGACCAGAAGCCCACGGCCAGGCCCGCCAGATAGGCGGCCCCCAGGGCGGTGGTCTCCACGCAGACGGGCCGGTTCACCTGGGTCTGGAGAATATCCGCCTGCATCTGCATCAGCAGGTTGTTGGCGCTGGCGCCGCCGTCCACCTTCAGGGAGGTGAGGGTGATGCCGGAGTCCGAGCGCATGGCGTCCAGCACGTCGCTGACCTGGAGGGCGATGGACTCCAGGGTGGCCCGGATAATGTGGTACTTGTTGACGCCCCGGGTGAGCCCCACGATGGCGCCCCGGGCGTACTGGTCCCAGTGGGGGGCGCCCAGGCCGGTGAAGGCGGGGACCACGTAGCAGCCGTTGGTGTCCGCCACCTTGCTGGCGCAGTATTCGCTGTCTGCGGCGGACTCGATGAGCCGCAGCTCGTCCCTGAGCCACTGGATGGCCGCCCCGGCCACAAAGATGGAGCCCTCCAGGGCGTAGTTCACTTTCCCGTCCAGGCCCCAGGCCACAGTGGTCACCAGTCCGTTTTCCGAGAAGACGGGCTTCTCGCCGGTGTTCATCAGGAGGAAACAGCCGGTGCCGTAGGTGTTCTTGGCCTGGCCGGGGTCGAAGCAGGTCTGGCCGAAGAGGGCGGCCTGCTGGTCGCCGGCGGCCCCGGCGATGGGGATGGGCGCGCCGAAGAAGGCGGGGTCGGTCTCCCCGTAGATCCGGCTGCTGGGCACGGGCGTGGGTAGCAGGGTGCGGGGGATGTCCAGGAGGGAGAGGATCTCCCCGTCCCACTGGAGAGTGTTGATGTTGAAGAGCATGGTCCGGGAGGCGTTGGTGTAGTCGGTGACGTGGACCTTCCCGCCCGTGAGCTTCCAGATCAGCCAGGTCTCCACGGTGCCGAAGAGCAGCTCGCCCCGCTCCGCCCTCGCCCTAGCCCCGGGCACGTTGTCCAGAATCCACTTGATCTTGGGCCCCGAGAAGTAGGCGTCCGCCACCAAGCCGGTCTTCCGGCGGATGGCCTCTGCGTGGCCCTGGGCCTTCAGCTCGTCGCAGTAGGCGCTGGTGCGGCGGCACTGCCAGACAATGGCGTTGCAGACCGGTTCGCCGGTGGCCTTGTCCCAGACGATGGTGGTCTCCCGCTGGTTGGTGATGCCGATGGCGGCGATATCCCCGGCGGAGGCGCCGATTTTGCCCATGGCCTCCACCGCCACCCCCAACTGGGTGGCCCAGATCTCCCGTGCGTCGTGCTCCACCCAGCCGGGCTTGGGGAAGATCTGGGTGAACTCCTTCTGGGCGACGCTGCAAATGTTGCCCCCCTTGTCAAAGAGGATGCAGCGGTTGCTGGTGGTTCCGGCGTCAAACGCCATGACATACTTGGCCATGGGATACCTCCTCTGTGCGGGCTGGCAGGCCCGATTTTTCTCAGTGTACCACAGAAGGGAGAAAAAGGGAAGGGGGAGGGCGCGGAAAAGCGGCGTCAGGATGAACCGGATGTCGGGAACATATCCGGATGGTGTATATTATAGAGATGAAGGGGAAGAAAACATCCTTCAAAGGGGAAATTTTTGAAAACAGGTGGAGATTTTCCACGGCAAGAATTGACTTTGTCCCCAAATGGGAGTATGCTATTTCTGTATGATTTACAAAGGGGAGGTATCCATATGAACACAGCAGAACTGAAAAATTTCTGCACAGAGGTTCGCCGCGACATTATCAACATGACGGCCAACGCGGGCTGCGGCCATCCCGGCGGCTCCCTGTCCGCCGTGGAGCTGATGAGCGCCATCTTCTGCACGCAGATGCGGGGCCGTGACCCCCAAAATCCCAAGAATCCCGACCGTGACCGCTTCGTCCTCAGCAAGGGCCACGCCGCCCCCTGCCTGTACGGCGTGCTGGCGGAGCTGGGCTACTTCAGCAAGGACGAGTTCAAGACCTTCCGCCAGCTCCACGGCATGCTCCAGGGCCACCCGGATATGAAGAAGATCCCCGGCGTGGACGCCTCCACCGGCTCCCTGGGCCAGGGCGTGTCCATCGCTACCGGCATGGCGCTGGGCGCCAAGCACCTGGGCAAGGACATCAAGGTCTACACCATCCTGGGCGACGGCGAGTGCCAGGAGGGCATGGTCTGGGAGGCTTTCATGGCTGCCAACCACTACAAGCTGGACAACTTGACGGTGTGCATCGACAACAACGGGCTCCAGATCGACGGCAGCAACGACGAGGTCATGAGCCTGGGCGATCTGGCCGCCAAGCTGCGGGCTTTCGGTTTCCATCTCATTGAGCTGCCCGACGGCAACGACCTGGAGGCGGTTATCGCCGCCCTGGACGCCCCCACCGAGCCGGGCAAGCCCAAGGCCATCCTGGCCCACACCACCAAGGGCAAGGGCGTATCCTTCATGGAGAATCAGGTGAGCTGGCACGGCGTAGCCCCCAACGAGGAGCAGC
>CANRHK010000226.1 GCA_947630395.1 uncultured Oscillospiraceae bacterium | reverse complement strand
TCCGGCCAGATGCTGCTCAGCCAGCTCCTGCTTCTGGTCCGGATTGGCCTCCAGACCGGTCCACAGATCCCTGCGGAGAATGATGTGGTAGCCGTAGTCGCTCTCCACAATGCCGCTGATCTGGCCGGGTTCCAGAGCCGCAGCGGCATCCTCAAACTCTGTCACCATGGTGCCGGGGGTGTAGATATAGCCGGTGGGGTTGGTCTCCCGGCCCGGGTCCTCGCTGTGCTCGTCTGCCAGCTGGGCAAAGAGGGTCTCCACGTCATCAGAGGCCTGGAGCTGGGCCAAAATGTCCTCGGCGGCGGCCCGCTTAGCAGAAATCTCCTCCTCGCTGAGGGGTTCTCTGGTGGTGGTATCCACCGTGGACAGCAGAATGTGGTCGGCGTATGTGGCGTACTGGTCATAGCCGGCGGGCTCCAGATACAGAGCGCTCCCCTCCTGCTGCACCAGCTCCGCCAGGTGCTGGAAGAAGTAGCTGGTGGCGGCCAGGCGCTCGTAGACGGCCTGGGTGATGCCCATCTGGTCCAGCCGGGCCTGGTACGCCTCCTGGCTGCCCAGCTCCTCTACCATGGAGTCTATGGAGGACTGCATATCCGCTTTGTCCTCCTCGGTCACCTCCACGCCGTACTGCTTGGCCATGTTCTCCAGGGTGGCATAGAAGTGGATGGTGTCCTGGGCGGAGTCCTTCACGTACTGGCGGAGGCTCTGTCCCTCCGTCAGCTCACCGTCCCAGTCCAGATTGCCCTCGGCGTCAAACATGTTGCTGTAGGCGCCGTAGTACTGGTAGTAGCTGTACAGGTTGTACTCCATGTTGTTGGCGGTGTAGCCCAGCCAATAGAAGTAGAGCTGGGCCGGGACTTCGTTGCCGGAGACCGTCATGACGGTCTCGTCCGGGTCGATGCCGGTGATATCGTAGTAGATGCCGGAGGGCGGATCCTTCTTCCCGTCCTTCCCGCCGCAGCCAGCGCAGGCGGTCAAAACCAGCGCCAGACACAGCAGGGCGCTTACCCATTTCTTCATCGTCGTTCCTCTCTTTTCCTGTCATTTACGGGCCTGTGGCCCATTTTGTTCCAACGCAGATATCATATCACGCTTTTGTCCGGGATACAATCTATTTTTCCGCCGTCCGGGCGGCATCCACAGCCAATTGCAGATCCTCCACCAGCGTCAGCGCCGTCTCCAGCACCGGCTCCTTGCCCACGGTGAGGGTCAGGGCGGGCACCTCCCCGGCGGCCAGGGACAGCCGGCGGCGGTACTTGGGGCTGGCGCAGACGGAGGCGATGGCCTCCACGGAGAAGTTCTTGATCACGAACTTCAGCTTATCCCCCCGCTGAGAGATGTCGGAGATCCCCGCTTTGGCCGCCGCCGCGCGCAGCAGGGCCACGTCCAGCAGAGCGTAGACGGGCTTGGGCGGCTCGCCGTAGCGGTCTATCAGCTCATCCAGGAGCTCACCCGCATCCTCCTGGCTGCGGATGGCGGCGATGCGGCGGTACAGATCCATCCGCTGCTCGGAGGCGGGGACATAGGCGTCCGGGATGTTGGCGGAGATGGTCAGATCCGCCGAGCACTCGGTGGAGACGGTCTTGGGCTTGCCCTGCTCCTCCAGGACGGCGTCCTCCAAGAGCTGCAAATACATGTCGTAGCCCACGGCCATCATATAGCCGGACTGCTCGGGGCCCAGCAGGTTCCCCGCACCCCGCAGCTCCAGATCCCGCATGGCGATCTTGAAGCCGGATCCGAACGCCACATACTCCCGGATGGCGGTAAGGCGCTTGGAGGCGATCTCCGTCAGCACCTTGCCGGGCCGATAGGTCAGATAGGCGTAGGCCCGGCGGGCGCTGCGGCCGATGCGGCCCCGGAGCTGGTGGAGCTGGGCCAGACCCATCCTGTCCGCGTCCTCAATGATGAGGGTGTTGACGTTGGCGATGTCGATGCCGGTCTCGATGATGGTAGTACAGACCAGAATCTGGGCCTCCCCCTCCACCATCTTCTCCATGACGGAGGACAGCTGCCGCTCGTCCATCCGGCCATGGCCCACCACCACATGCACCTCCTCCCCCACCAGCTTTTGAATCCTGGCGGCGGTGACGTCGATGGATTCAACCCGGTTGTGGAGGTAGTAGACCTGGCCGCCCCGGTCGATCTCCCGGCGCATGGCGTCGGCCAGCATTCCCCAGTCGTGCTCCAGCACATAGGTCTGCACCGGCTGGCGGTCTCGGGGGGGCTCCTCCAGGATGGACATGTCCCGGATGCCGGAGAGGGCCATGTTCAGCGTCCGGGGGATGGGCGTGGCGGTGAGAGTCAGCACGTCCACCTGCCGGGACATCTCCTTTAATTTCTCCTTATGGGTGACGCCGAAGCGCTGCTCCTCGTCTACCACCAGGAGGCCCAGGTCTTTAAACGTGATCCCCTTTTGCAGCAGCTTGTGGGTGCCGATGAGAAGGTCCACCTTTCCGGCGGACAGCTCGGAGAGGATCTGCCGGGCTTGACCCTGGGTCTGGAAGCGGCTCAGCACCCGTATCTCCACCGGGAAGCCCCGGAAGCGGTTCACCGCTGTGGTGAAGTGCTGCTGGGCCAGGACGGTGGTGGGCACCAGGATGGCGGCCTGCTTGCCGTCCAGCACGCACTTCATGACGGCCCGGAGGGCCACCTCGGTCTTGCCGTAGCCCACGTCGCCGCAGAGGAGGCGATCCATGGGCACCGGCCGCTCCATGTCCTTCTTGATCTCGGCGGTACACCGCAGCTGGTCCTCGGTCTCCACGTAGTCGAAAGCCTCCTCGAACTCCCTCTGCCAGGGGGAGTCCGGCGAGAAAGCGAAGCCGGGGCGGCGCTGCCGCTCGGCGTAGAGGGCGATGAGGCCCTTGGCCAGATCCTTGGCCGCCGCCTTGGCCCGGCTCTTCTGCTTGCTCCAGTCGGCGCCCCCCAGTTTGTTCAGCTTGACGGGCCGGCCCTCGTCCTCGCCGCCCCCGCCGATGTACTTGCTCACCAGGTCCAGCTGGGTGGCGGGGACGTAGAGGCTGTCGCCGCCGGCGTAGGCAATTTTAATATAGTCCTTCTCCACCCCGTCCACGGGCATCTTGCGGATGCCCTCGAAGCGGCCAATGCCGTGGTGCTTGTGGACCACCAGGTCGCCAGGGGTCAAATCGGTGTAGCTCAGGAGCTTCTGGCGGCTGTCCTTCTTGCCGCCTGTGCGGGCAGAGGACTTCTTGCCGGAGGTGGCTGCGGTCAGCTGTCCCTCGGTGAGGACCGCCAGCCGCAGCTGGGGGTACTCCGCCCCGGCGGAGAGGGCCCCCACGGCGATGCGGATCTCCCCACCCCGGGGCATGGCCTGACAGTCGAAATCCAGGGTGGCGGGGATATTCCTCTCCTGGAGCATCCTCTGGAGGTTCCGGCCCCTGGCCGGGCTGCCGCAGAGGAGCAGCACCGCGTAGTCGTTGGAGAGGTAGTGCTCCAGATCCCCGGCGGCGGCCTCCAGGCTTCCGCCATAGGCGCTGAGCTGCTTGGCGCTGACGGCCAGCAGCGTCCGGGGGGGCAGTGGGTAGCGGGAGGTGGGCAGGGAGGACAGCATGCACACCGGGAAGTTCTCCAGGGCCTCCAGCCACTCGCTCTGGGTCAGGAGCAGTTTTGTGAGATCGCCGTCCTTCTCCCCGGCAGCCAGGAGGGTCTCCGTGTCCTCCCTGGCCTGCCACAGCACCGCCTTCACCCGCTCGCCGGCGCGCCCCGGTTCGTTGAGGCACACCAGGGCGTCCG